>JBEIPX010000004.1:0-20636 GCA_040376815.1 Bradyrhizobiaceae bacterium | reverse complement strand
TCAACGCGAAGGGCTTCGACTTCCGCATGCGGTTGCCCTCGGGATGGGATGACATCGACCCGCTGGCGCGCAAGAGCGCGACCGAGCGGCTCTCGCGCGGCACGGTCTACGCCAATCTCACCGTCAAGCGTGCCGATGCAGCGGGTGCGGTTCGCATCAACGAGGACGTGCTGGCAACCATCGTGAAGCTCTCAGCCGATATCGCGGCCCGCACCGGCGCGACGCCGCCGAGCGTCGACGGACTCCTCGGCATCAAGGGCGTGATCGAAGTCGCCGAGCCGGTGACCGACGAGGCTGAAGAACAGTCCGCGCGGCAGGCCGTCATCGCCAGCTTCGAGCAGGCGCTAGCCGCGCTGGCCGATATGCGCAAGCGGGAGGGCACGACGCTCGGCGAGGTGCTGGCGCAGCGGATGGACGAGATCGAGACGCTCAGCAGGGCGGCCGAAGCGGCGCCGGGCCGCAAACCAGACGCGATCAAGGCGCGGCTTGCCGAGCAGATCGCGCTGTTGCTGGAGACGTCGGAGCGTTTCGATCCGGACCGGCTGCATCAGGAAGCGCTCCTGATCGCCACCAAGGCCGACATCCGCGAGGAGCTCGACCGGATCGCGTCCCATGTCACGCAGGCGCGCGAGCTTCTGGCCAAGGGCGGCGCGGTCGGGCGGCGGCTCGATTTTCTGGCGCAGGAGTTCAACCGCGAGGTCAACACCTGCTGTTCGAAATCCAACGATCTCGAACTGACCAACACCGGCATGCAGATGAAGAACGTGGTCGAGCAGTTCCGCGAACAGGTCCAGAATCTGGAGTGAACATGGTCGGGGGGCATGGCAATCTGGAACGCCGCGGGCTGATGTTCGTGCTGTCCTCGCCATCGGGCGCGGGCAAGACGACGCTGTCGCGGATGCTGCTCGGCAAGGTACCGGGGCTCAGCATGTCGATTTCAGCCACCACGCGGCCGATGCGGCCGGGCGAGATCGATGGGCAGGATTATCTGTTCGTCGACAAGGCGCGCTTCGCCGCGATGGTGAAGGACGGCGAGCTGCTGGAGCACGCCACCGTGTTCGACAACGCCTACGGCACGCCGCGTGCGCCGGTCGAAAAGGCACTCTCTGAAGGCCGCGACGTGCTGTTCGATATCGACTGGCAGGGCACGCAGCAGCTGCGTGAAAAGGCATCCAAGGACGTCGTCAGCGTTTTTATCCTGCCGCCGTCGGCGGCCGATCTGGAAAAGCGGCTGCATACCCGTGCGCAGGATTCGGACGAGGTGATTCGCGGACGGATGGATCGCGCCAGTCACGAGATGAGCCATTGGGCCGAGTACGATTATATCGTCATCAATCACACGATCGATGAGGCGTTCGCCGAAGTGCAGTCGATCCTGAAATCCGAGCGGCTGAGGCGCGATCGTCGAACGGGCCTTTCTCAGTTCGTCCGTAACTTGCAGAAGCAGCTGGAAAAGTAAAAAGGCGCGCCGTAGCAGCGCGCCTTTTTGATACTGCGTTGTGACCGAACGACGCTCAGTTCACCAGCATGATGCGGCCGACGACCTTGCCGGCGCGCAGCTGATCGATCCACTTCTGCACGTCCGTCATCGGCTCCTGCTTCATCGGTACCGGCTTGACCTTGCCGGCGCGCGCGAGCGCCATCAGTTCCTGACCCTCGGCAAGCGTGCCGGTCATGAAGCCTTCGACGGTCATGCGCTTGTAGATCCACTGCACGGTCGGAATGCTGAAATTGCCACCGATCAGGCCCGAGACAACGATCTTGCCGCCGCGCGCGACGACGGAGGTCGCAAACGCCATCGACTTCTCGCTTCCGGCGAAATCGACGATGCAATCGAAACCGCCATCGGTCTCCTTGATCATGCGCTTGACGACATCGGCCTCAGACGGATCGTAGGCGTGGGCAGCGCCGTTCTTGAGCGCGGCATCCCGCGCGTTGGGGCTGAGATCGGCGACCGAGATCGGCTGCTTGAACAGCGCAGGCGCAATGGACAGGCCCATCATGCCGACGCCGCCGAGGCCGATCAGCAAGAGATTGCGCTGACGCGAACGGCCGGCGAGGCGCTTCAGCGCGCCGTAGGCGGTGATACCCGAGCACATCAGGGTCGCAGCCATGTCGGGCGGCACGGTGCCGTAGTCGATCAGATACTTCGCATCCGGCACCAGCACGTGGCTGGCGAAGCCGCCGTCGATCGAGACACCGAGAAAGCGATTGCGCGCGCAAAGGTTCTCGTCGCCGTTTTGGCAATCGCGGCACTGGCCGCAGCCGATCCACGGAAACACCGCGAACTTCTTGCCGACGATATCGTTCGGCGCATCGGGACCGGCATCGTCGACGACGCCTGCGATCTCGTGGCCGAGCGTGAACGGCAACGTCATGCCGCGCGTGGTGTCGAGCTTCTTGCCGCCGCCGATATCGGCATAGCCGTCCTGGATATGCAGGTCGGAATGGCACAGTCCGCAGCGGTCGATCTTGACGAGCACTTCGCGGCCTTGCGGCTTCGGCGTGTCGATGATGGTCTCGCACAACGGCGCATCGAATTTGACGAGCGACTGACGAACCATGCGAGCCATGGGCATTTCTCCTCAACCGGGTTTTGTTTTTGCGGCCTGTATATCCGCCAATTCGCGCGCCATGGCAACAAAACCGGACACCGGAACGGTTTCCGCGCGCCGGGTCGGATCGACGCCTGCGGCAGCGGCCAGTTGCGCCGGATCTACACCGAGAGTTTTCAGGCTTTGCCGTAACATTTTGCGGCGCTGACCGAAGGCGGCGGCGGAAATGCGCTCCAGCATTCTGCGATCGCAGGGCTCCGGTTCGCTATGCGGAATTAACCGCACGACCGATGACGTTACGTTCGGTGGCGGCACGAATGCGCTCGGCGAGGTGTCAAACATGATCTTCGTCTCGGCGCGCCAGTTGGCGAGGACAGCAAGCCGTCCATAGGCTTCGTCGTTGTCGCGAGCGGCGATGCGCTCGGCCACCTCACGTTGAAACATCAACACCATCATGTCGAACCAGGGCGGCCAAGGTTCGGTGCTGAGCCAGCCGATCAGCAGCGGGGTCGCGATGTTGTAGGGCAGGTTGGCGACGATCGTCGCCTTGGCGTCGCCGAGCATCGGCCGCGGATCGAAGGTCATCGCATCCGCGTTGACGATGTCGAGCCGCCCCGGATAACGCTGCGCGATTTCTTCCAGCGCCGGCATCGCGCGCTCGTCGCGTTCGATGGCGATGACGCGTTTGGCGCCGAGCGCGAGCAGGGCGCGGGTGAGCCCGCCCGGACCGGGGCCAACCTCGATCACCGTGCGCTCCTCGAGCGGCGCGGCAACGCGGGCGACGCGCGCCGTCAGGTTGAGGTCGAGCAAAAAATTCTGCCCGAGCGACTTGCGCGCCGACAGGCCGTGCTTGCGGATCACCTCGCGCAATGGCGGCAGATCGTCGATGGCGCTCATCGCTTACGGCTTCGGCTTGCGGCTCGAAGCCATGCGGGCGGCGAGCTTGAGCGCGGCGATCAGGCTCGCGGGACTGGCTTTGCCGGTCCCGGCGATATCGAACGCGGTTCCGTGATCGGGCGAGGTGCGGATGAACGGCAGGCCGAGCGTGACGTTGACGCCATCGTCGAAGGCGATGGTCTTGATCGGGATCAGCGCCTGATCGTGATACATGCACACCGCGCAATCATAAGTCTTGCGGGCGGCTGCGTGGAACATCGTGTCGGCCGGCAGCGGCCCACGTGCATCGATGCCTTCGCCGCGCAGTTTCTCGACGGCAACCGCGACGATCGCCTGATCTTCCTTGCCGAGCGATCCGCCTTCACCCGCATGCGGATTAAGGCCCGCGAACGCGAGGCGTGGTTTCGTCAGACCGAAGTACGTCTGCATATCCTTCGCAACAATGCGGGCGGTGGCGACGATGAGATCGGCCGAGAGCCGGTCGATCGCGTCACGCAGGGAGAGGTGGATCGTCACCGGCACCACGGCCAGCATCGGCGACCACAGCATCATGACGGGAAGCGGCGTCTCGCCATGAACAGCCGCCAGTTCGGCGAGGAACTCCGTGTGGCCGGGATGGCGAAAGCCGGCGTCGTACAGCACCGACTTGGCGATCGGATTGGTGACGACGGCCGCGGCTCGGCCTTCGGTCACGTCCTTAACCGCGTGGCGGATGGCAGCAATGGCTGCGGGCGCGCTGGAGACGTCAGGGATGCCGGGTTTGGCGGTTGCGCGGATGCCGCTGGCGACGATAGGCAGGGCCTCAGCAAAGGCCGCCACGGCGTTCTCCGCCTTCACCGATGCGAGTGCGATCGCGACGCCGAGATGTCTGGCGCGCGCAGCGATGAAGTCTTCGTCGCCGATCAGATAGAACGGCGGCAGACCTGCGCTTTTCCGTTGCAGCCAGGCCGCGATCGCGATGTCGGCGCCGATGCCCGCGGGCTCTCCGATCGTCAGCGCGAGCGGCTTCGTCATCCGGGCGTCAGCGGTATTCGATCATCGCCGACTTGCGGACGTCGGCGAGATATTCCTTCGATTTCGCTTCGAACTTCTGCTGATAGAGTTTGTCGCGAGCCTCGCGCTTCTCCGGAGTGTCGGCGGTCGTGACCTTGCGGCTGCAGAGCGCGACCATCTCGATGCCCTGCTTGGTCACCTCCGGCGGCGTCAGCCGGCCGACTGCGGTCTTGTCGAGAATTTCGCGCAGCGCCGGCGGCAGGTCGGCAGAGGTCTTCACGATCAGTTCCTTCACCGCCGCGCCGCGCATGGAGCGGAAGAGCGTCACCGCGTCGTCGCAGCTCTGCACGCGGGTGCGAAGCGCCTCGGCTTCCTTGCGGCGCTGTTGGATCGTACCGGGATCTGCGCGCGGGGCGATCAGAACAACGGGGCGCATCTGATACTCGAAATTGCCGTCGCCGGTGTCCGACTTCACGTCGATTTTCGATTCGTATTCCTTTTCGCCGACCACAAGGCTCTGCCGGAAGCGGCCGCGAACCAGGTTGCTCCAGACCAGTTCGGCCTTCATCCGGTTCTTCAGCGTCGCCGGCCGGATGCCCTGAGCTTCGAGCGACTTGGCGAGCTGGTCGGGGGTCAGCCGCATCCGCGAGCTCATGTTTGCGAAAGCGCTGTCGACTTCGGTCTGGCCGTACTCGATGCCGTACCGCTTGCCTTCCTTGACCTTGATCTTTTCGTCGATCAGCTCCTGGATCACCTCGTTGCGGGGCGGAGTCTTCCGGGTCGTCAGCGTCAGGAACTTCGAGCGCTGTTCGATATCGTAGTTGGTGATCGGCTCGCCGTTGACAATGACAGCGATGGACTGGGCTTGCGCCGGCGCAGCAATGCCGAACACCGCCACTGCAACGGCGGCGAGCGCGCATCGGCGAAAGAACGATATCGCGATCATCGCTGGCACCATTTTCCGTATCCCAGACTTGCGGCTGCTGCGTTCCGGCCGCCTGACACCGTGATTCAAGGTTCGATCTTCAAGCGGGGCAGGCGGGATCAGAACAGACCGCCGCTGTTGCTCCCCTGCGTATTCGTCGATTGCGTGATCGACGAGGCACCAATCGTGCGCAGGCCGATCTGCAAGGTGATGCGGTGGTCGGTCCTGATCGACGTTCCGACGTTGTAGGCGTAATCCGTGATGTAATTCACGCCCAGCACGAAGCAGTCGTCAATGTAACCGGCACCGATGATGTACTGATTGATTTTGTTGCTATTAAGGTCGTAGCGGAAGCTGCCCGACACGATCCAGTTTTGCGACAGCTTGAATGAAGCGCTGCCCAGCACGCCCTCGCGGCGGTTCAGGAAGCCCAGTTCCGGCTGCCGGTCGTAGTTGCCGTAGATCGCCGAAACCGACCAGCGGTCGAAGCTCGCGCTGCCCTGAGCCTCGAAGCGCCGCACGTCGCCGCTGCGTTCGTCGAAACGGGCGCGGGTCGTGAACGTGAAGATCCGGTTGGGCTGGTACTGCAGGCGGGCGACATAGTCCGAACGCGACGACTCGAGACCGGAATTGATGCCGGTATTGGTCAGGTCGGGGTTGGAGTACGAGTTCCGGCCGAAGAGTGCGTAGGACTGACCGAACAGAACGTTGATGGAACCGCCGCGATCGAACTGCGTGGTGGCCTGAATGCCGACATTGGCGCGGCTGCCGCCCTCGACCCGGTCCCAGCCCGAGAACTTGTTGATGCTGAACAGATTGCTGTCGTCGAAGACGAGGCTCTGCGCGTCCTCGTTCGGCAGTCTGCCGGCGAACTGCTCGTCGGGGCGGACGATCACCTGCGCGATCGGCGTCACGGTGGTGGTGCCCCACGGCTGCACGTTGATAAACGGATAACGGTACTCGAGGCCGATCGTCGGCATCAGCCGTGCGACCTGGGTATCGCCTGTGCGCAGGTAGTTCGAGGTGCCGGGGTCGTTATTGATCGAGGCGTCGATCAGATCGCCGCGCAGCGAGGCGAACGGCGTCCAGATCTGGCCGGCGGAGTCGGTGAACGACCGCCGCCAGTTCACTTCGCCCGACAGACGTGTGTACGAGCCGGCGACGCCGCGCAACAGGCAGTTGGCAGGAATCTTCACGGTCGGATCTGGCGAGGACGGCAGGCACGCGCCGGTCGCGAGTGCGAGTGGCGAGATCGCCTCGAACGCGGCGCTGCCGCGAGAGAGACTGGTGAAGTTCGTCCGATAACTGAGTTCGCCGCCGAAGATGTTGCGATTGACGACGTTCGAGTAGTCGATCACCGGATGGATGATCGGAATCTGACTCTGAACGTCGGATGCGGAATAGCCGAGATAGTGGATGATCCGCGCATCGAAGAAGCTGCGGTTGCCAAGTCCAGTGAGATAGATTTGCGAGACGCCTTCGGTCGGCGTGGTGAGGAATGCATTCAGCTGGTTCTTGAAAACCGACAGGCGGTAATCGCGGAAGAACGCGGTGTCGGTGACGAGAACGCCCTCCCAGCCCCAGACCCATTTGTCGTTGATCGCGAACTCGCCCTTGGTTTCGATGCCGCCGCGGAAGTTACGGTTGCCGGGCGTGCCCGCATACTCCTTCGGATCGAGCTGGTGGATGCCGTAGGCGCGGATATTGTAGGCGCCGTTGATCAGGCGCTGCCTGAACTCGCCCTGCATCAGCACGCCCTGCGTCGTCATGAAGCGCGGCGTCAGCGTGAGATCGTAGTCCGGAGCCAGCGCGAGGAAGTAGGGCGTTTCGACGCCGATGCCGTTGCGCGTGTTCGACGAGAAGTGCGGCATGAGGAAACCGCTCTTGCGCTTGACCGTCGGATCGGGCGTCGAGAAGTACGGCAGATAGGCGAGGGGCACGCCGAAGAATTCCAGCCGTGCATCCTCGAAGTAGAGCATCTTCTCGCCCTGATCGTGGATGATGCGCGCGCCTTTGACCTGCCACAGCGGTGGCTTCTTCGGATTTTCCTTACAGGCGGCGCACGCCGTGTAGACGCCGCTCTGGAAGACGGTGAACTGGCCATCGGTGCGGTCGGCGCGGGTCGCCGCCATGCGCGTCTGATCGGCTGTGTCGACCCGCAGCGAGTCGACAAAGCCGTCGCGGTAGTCGTCGCTGAGATCGAGGAAGTTGGCGTAGGTGATCTTGCCTTCGGTGTCCGTGAGGCGAACGTTGCCTTCGGCCGCCAGCCGCTTGGTCTTCTGGTCGTAGGTGACCTTGTCGGCTTCGAGCGTCTGGCCGTTGTAGAAGATCTGGACGTTACCGACCGCGGACACGCGCTGGTTCGTGTAGTCGTAGTCGAGCTCGATCGCCTGAACGAGCATTTGATTGGTCTTCTGAACGTTCTGCGGAGGCGGCTTGGACGGTCGCGGATTGAACACGACGCCGGTTTGCGCGTTGGCCGGAGCGGTTGTCGCAAGACCGAGCGCGAGCCCCGCCGTGAGCGCCAGAACAGAGCCGATGAGCGAACGGGTCAGCTTAACGGCGAATGGGCCGCGCATTGACGTGCGCAGCCTGCGTCCGGCCAAACTTCCCCTGCGGGTGGCGACCACTGCCACTACCCGTCCTCCTGGTACAACAAGGCCAAAAAGCCGGCGAGGCCGCCCACGCAAACGGGCAGCCACGCAGCCGCGACTGGATGCATCAGATCGGCCTTGCTCAAATCCTCAGTAACTTTCGACAAAACATAGAGCAGAAAGCCCGCTCCCACGCCACTCAAAACCATCTTTTGCACGCCGCCAAAGCGGAAGAACCAGAGACTGACGGCGGCCGCCAGCATCACCATCGCAGCCAGCAGAAATGGCCGGGAAATCAGCTTTTGGTACTGCAGCCGATAACCTGCGGTGGCGAAGCCGGAACTCTCCGAAGACTTGATGTATTCGGGGAGTTGCCAGAAAGACACAGTTTCTGGCGTGGAGAAGCTGTTGCGGACCTGGGCCGGGGTCAGATTCGTCGCCAGGAAGACCTCGGATTGGGTGATGGGCGGGGAGTCGAGAGCGTAGCGGCGCACGTCCCGCAGCCGCCAGCGGCCGGGCTCGAGGGTCGCCTCGCGAGCCTCGATTCGCTCCTTGAACGTGTTGTTCGGCTCAAACCTGAAAATCGTCAGTCCACTGAGGCGCATGCCCTGCGCCTGGCTGTTCGCCGCGTTGATGATCGCCTGTCCCTCGGAGGTCGCCTGATTGATCCAGAACCCGGTCGCGTCCTGGATGTTCGCGGCCGCTCCGCCGAACATCTCGGCTTCCATCTGCTTGGAGCGCTCCTGCATGTTGGCGGACACCGGATTGTAGACCGCGGTCGCAAGCACACCGAGTACGAGTGCGCTCACGAGCGCCGGGGTGATGAACTGCCAAGCCGACACGCCGGCGGCGCGCGCGACGACGAGTTCGAGCTTGCGCGAGAGCGAGAGGTAGCAGGACATCGCGCCGATCAGGATGCAGAACGGCATCAGTCGTTCGAGCAGTTGCGGCACGCGATAGAACGAGGTCTGCGCCACGAAAAGCGCTGACACCGACGGCAGGCTGGCCGTGCGCCGCAACAGCTCGATGTAGTCGACGAAGACGATCAGCAGGAAGATGCCGGCGAACACGGCGACCGCCGCGAAAACAAAGCGGGAGGCAAAATAGCGGGCGAGCGTGTTGGCGATCATGGTGCGGCCCCGCTCATGCCGTTGCCGGCTGGCGCGACAGACGCGCGCCGAGCTGCCGGCCGAACGCAAGCAGCTGCGCCGGCGGTTCGATGGCGATGCAACGCACGATCACCCATACGCAGATGCCGCCGGTCGCAACCAGTAGCGCATACTGTAGCGGTGCCGCCCACTCGGCCGAGGTGGCGAGCACCGACAATGCATAGCCGGCGATGCGCAACGTCAGGACGGCGAGGATGGCGCTGACCATCGAGAAGCTGCGGCTCTGGCGCGTGGTGCGCGGCGAACCGAGAAAGGCGAAGGTGATCAGCACGAACACGAACGGATAGATCGGCGACATCAGCCGGTCATGCATTTCGGCGTGAAAGCGCGTGGGAATCTGCTTGTACGCCGGATCGTCCTCCGGCGGCGAGATCAGTTCCGTCAGGTAGCGCTCGCGCAGGCTGTAGTTCACCGCCTGGGTCTGGCCGACGAACTTCGACATGTCGAAGGCGTAGCGGGTGAAGGCGACGAGCGCCGGATCGCGCTTGCCGATCTCGAAGCGTTGCAGGTTGCCATTCTCCAGAATGAGGAACGAACCCTTGTCGTTCTTCAGCACGGTGCCGCGATCGGCGACGATGCTGAGCCGTTCCTTCGGATCGCGGCGGTCGTCGACGAAAATGCCGCTGAGGAGGCCGCCGGGCTGCCGCTCGCGAATACGGATCGTGAGGTTGGGTTCGAGCTGGGTGAAGCGGCCGGCCTGCAGGATGTTGGCCATCACGTCGGCTGTGATTTCCGTGTTCCACGTCTTCAGACGCCGCAGCCCGTCGGGAGCGATGTAGAACGCCAGCGCCGCGACGAACAGCGACACCGCGATCGAGGCGTAGAGGAAAGGACGGAACAGCCCCCATGGCTGCATCCCGGCGGCGTTCATGACGATGATTTCGGAATCGGTAGCGAGTTTGTTCAGCGTGTAGGCGACCGCGATCATGAGTGCGAGCGGGGCGATGATCAGCGCCAGCACCGGGATTGCGAGGCCGGTCACGCCGATGAACACCAGAATGGTCTGGCCCTGGTTCGTCATCAGGTCGATGCCGCGCAGCGCCTGCGTGATCCAGATCACGCCGGTGAGGCTCGCGAGCACCATCACGAACGCGCCGAGCGTCGTGCGGAATATGTACCTGTCGATCGACCCCATTCGACCCTGGCGTCCTTCCCCCAGCCGTTCGTATTTCCAGCGCCGCGACCCTCGACGGGCCATCCCCAACGGCGCCTGAAAGAATTATCCGGCTTTCGATCTTCTCATTAGCATCCCTTTGATTAGTCAACAAAATGGCCGAGCCGTGACGGGGCTTTAACCATGGTTAATATTTGGTTAAGCGTGGCTTCGGGGCCACGATGGAAGGATCGATCCGGTCCCGCTCGCGCCAAGGTGATGGGTGGGCTGCATCCGGGTCTGGTGGCTGCGCTTGGCAGCGCCGTCGCCAGCACGTCATAGTGGTCCCGTCAGATTCTGATCCTGCCCAAAGACCCACCGATTCTGGAGGAATTGCCCATGTCCGACGCCGTAAAGGTCGGCTTTGTCCCGTTTTCCGCCGCCTTGAAGGGCGTTCTGGTTGTGTTCACCGATGAATCGCTGAAGTTTGGACCGGCGACCCGCAAGGTGCTGGGCTCCGCCGCCGACACGGTCAAGCGTGCGGCCGCAGCCGCCGCGTTCAAGGGTAAACAAGCCGCGTCCCTCGATATCCTGGCGCCGGCCGGGCTGAAGGCCGACCGGCTGATCGTAGTTGGAACCGGCAAGGCCGGGGCCCTGAAGGACGAGGATTACATCAAGCTCGGCGGTGCGACCGTCGGCAAGCTGAAGTCCAACGCCGATGTGGTGAGCATCGTCGCCGAATTGCCGGCCGGAGCCATCAAGCCGGCGCAGGTCGCGGCGCTCACAGCGGGTGTGCGCCTGCGCGCGTATCGCTTTGACCGCTACAAGACGAAAAAGAAGGACGACGAGAAGAAACTCGCCGCACAGATTTCGATCGCGGTCGATGACGTCGCAGCGGTGAAGAAGGCGTTCGCACCGGCCAACGACGTGGCCGATGGCGTGATGATCGCGCGCGAACTCGTCAATGAACCGCCGAACGTCCTCTATCCCGCCGAGTTCGCGCGCCGCGCCGCCGAATTGAAGAAGATCGGCGTCGAGATCGAGATCTTCGATGCGAAGGCGATGAAACGCCTGAAAATGGGGGCTTTGTTGGGTGTCGCCCAAGGCTCCGCGCATGAGGGCCGCATGGTGGTGATGCGCTGGAATGGCGGCAAGCGCGGCGACAAGCCGGTCGCGTTCATCGGCAAGGGCGTGTGCTTCGACACCGGCGGTATCTCGATCAAGCCGGCGGGCAGCATGGAAGACATGAAGGGCGACATGGCAGGTGCCGCCTGCGTGGTCGGCCTCATGCATGCGCTTGCCGCGCGCAAGGCCAAGGTCAACGCGATCGGTGCGATCGGTCTCGTCGAGAACATGCCGGACGGCAACGCACAGCGTCCCGGCGACATCGTCACCTCGATGTCGGGGCAGACCATCGAGATCATCAACACCGACGCCGAAGGCCGCCTCGTTCTGGCGGATGTGCTCTGGTACGTGGGCCAGACCTACAAGCCGAAATTCATGGTCGATCTCGCAACGCTCACCGGAGCGATTATGGTCGCGCTCGGCACCGAATACGCAGGCCTGTTCTCCAATAACGACGAGCTCAGTGAGCGCCTGACGGTTGCGGGGCGTTCAACGGGCGAACATGTGTGGCGCATGCCGCTTGGTCCCGAGTACGACAAGCAGATCGACTCGAAATTCGCCGACATGAAGAACACCGGCACGCGCAACGGCGGTTCGATCACCGCCGCACAGTTCCTCCAGCGCTTTGTCGACGACATTCCATGGGCGCATCTCGATATCGCCGGTACCGGCATGGGTGCGCCGGCGTCGGACATCAACACGAGCTGGGGTTCCGGCTACGGCGTGCGGTTGCTCGATCGCCTCGTTGCCAACCACTACGAAGGCAACAAGTAGAACGCGCGATCCGGGAAGCGGGTAACGGTTTCCGGATCAGATGAAGCATCAGGATTGAGCAGCAATGACCGAGGTCCTGTTCTACCACCTGCAGGGCGTGACGCTGGAGGGCGTGCTGCCGCCCTTGATCGAGAAATCGATCGAGCGCGGCTGGCGCGTGACGATCCAGGCCGCATCGGAGGAGCATGCGGACGCGCTGGATTCGCATCTGTGGACCTACCGCGACGATGCGTTTCTCGCACACGGCACCTGGCGCGACCGCGATGCGGCGGATCAGCCGGTCATTCTTGCCGTAGATGAGCGCAACCCCAACGCGTCCAGCGTGCGATTTCTCGTCGATCGTGCAGAGCTGCCGGCGGACGCTGCGACGTACGAGCGCGTCGTGCTCATCTTCAACGGCGAGGACGACGATGCGGTTGCTGCGGCGCGGGCCGCATGGAGCGATTGCAAGACGAAGGGTTTCGAGGTGACCTATTGGCAGCCCGACGAGCGCGGCCGCTGGCAGCGCCGCCAGTAAGGGGTCGCAAGCCCGGATTAATCATACTATGCTGATATCCATTCGGGCGGCCGCTGATAGGCGGTACTCGTCATGGTGGCGCCGCATTGGAATGTTGGACGGGACGTGTTGTTGTTTTTCGCGTGGGGCGAAGAGAGAGTGATTCAGTGATTGGTTTCCTGGGAACGCGGTCTTATGCGACGGCGGCGTTGTTGTCCCTCGCGCCGGTGCTTGCCGGTTGCGGCAGCATGTCCGACTTCAGCCTCAAGGATGCGCAATGGTTCTCGGGCGCGTCGGCGCTCACCCGGACGTACTCGGTCGAGCAGCCGCCGCTCAGTCCCGAGAAGCCGGTTCCGCCGGAACAGCTCGTGTCGGCCGATGGCGCATGCCCGGGGCTTGCGCCCACGGAAGCGCAGGCGCTCGCCGGTAGCGATCAGCCCGCGGCCGTGCCGCCGGGCGGCAAGGTGGCGCTTGGCCAGCCGGAGTGTGAAGTCGCGCGCGGCATCGGCGTTCCCGACAGCGTGAATGTGTCAGCCGGCCAGAGCGGCGAGCGTGTCGCCGTTCTCACCTACCTGCGTGGTCCGCGCTCCGGAATCTATCGCTTCGTCAACGGACGTCTGGCGTCCGTCGAACGCGCGGCCGAGCCGCCGCCGGAGCCGAAGCGTCAGCCGAAGGCCAAGAAACAGCAACGCGCGGGCTGATCTCTGAAAACTAGACGTTGGCCGCAAGCCAATCTTCTTCGGCGCGCGAAAGCGCGGCCGCTGCATTGACGCGGGCCTTGCTCAGCTGTGCGGCCTGCGCCGGATCGCGCTGATAGAGATCCGGCAACGCCAGCGCAGCGTCGATTTTTTCGATGATCGCGGTGATGCGTGCAATTTCCGCCTCTGCCGCAATGACTTTCTTCTTCACGGCCTTGGCGGCGGGTTTGCTTGCCGCCCGATCGCGATCCGAATCGTTGCGACTTCCGTTAGCCTCGTCGCTTCTGCGGTCGCGTTCCGGAACGCGCATGCCGCGCTGTGAAAGAACCGAGCGGCGGTAATCGTCGAGATCGCCGTCGTAGGGTGTCACCGTGCGATTGGCGACCACCCATAACTGATCAGCGCACGCATCGATCAGGTAGCGATCGTGCGACACCATAATCACGGCACCCGGAAATTCGTTGATCGCTTCGGCGAGCGCGGCGCGGCTGTCGATATCGAGATGGTTGGTCGGCTCGTCGAGGATGATCATGTTCGGGCCAAAGAACGTCGCGAGTCCGAGCAGGAGCCGCGCTTTTTCTCCGCCCGAAAGACTTGTCACCTTGGTGTCGCCGGCCTTGCCCGAAAAGCCGATCGCGCCGACGCGGGCACGGACCTTTGCTTCCGGTGCATCGATCATCAGCCGGCGGACGTGATCGTAGGGCGAACCTTCTTCGTCGAGCTCGTCAAGCTGATGTTGCGCGAAGTAGGCGACCGAGAGTTTGTCGGCGCGGGTCACCTGTCCGGAGAACGGCAACAGTTTCCCGGCCAACAGTTTCACCAGCGTCGATTTGCCGTTGCCGTTCGAGCCGAGCAGCGCGATGCGATCGTCATTGTCGATGCGCAACGTGACGCGGCTGAGCACCGGTTTACCGGGCTCGTAGCCAACGGATACATTGTCGACAGCGATGATCGGCGGTGAGAGAATTTTCTCAGGCGCAGGAAACGTTATCTCGCGTACGTCCTGCGTCACCAGCGCCGTAACCGGCTTCATCCGCTCCAGCATTTTCACGCGCGACTGCGCCTGACGGGCTTTCGAGGCCTTCGCTTTGAAGCGATTGACGAAGTCCTGAAGCCGTTTCCGCTCGAGCTCCTGCCGCTTCGCATGTTTGGCATCGAGCATCTCGCGGGTGGCGCGCTGCTCCTCGAACGACGAGTAACCGCCGCTGTAGAGCGTCAGCTTGCCGCGGTCGAGATGCAGGATCTGGTCGACCGACGTGTCGAGCAGATCGCGATCGTGGCTGATGACGATGACGGTGCGCGGGTAGTTGGCGAGATGATCCTCGAGCCAGAGCGTGCCTTCGAGGTCGAGATAGTTGGTGGGCTCGTCGAGCAGGAGCAGGTCGGGCGCGGCGAAAAGGGTTGCCGCCAGCGCGACGCGCATGCGCCAGCCGCCGGAAAATTCCTGACAGGCGCGCGCCTGATCCGCGGTCGAGAAGCCGAGGCCCGACAGGATCGCGGCCGCGCGGGCAGGCGCCGAGTGAGCGTCGATGTCCGCAAGGCGAGTATGAATTTCGGCAATGCGATGCGGGTCGTGCGCGGTTTCGGCCTCGGTCAACAGCGCATGACGCTCGAGGTCGGCCTTCAGCACCACATCGATCAGGCTTTCCGGGCCGTCGGGAGCTTCCTGCGCGAGGCTGCCGATCCGCCAGCGCGGCGGAATCTCGATCGATCCGCTTTCAACCGGAAGCTCGCCGCGGATGGCCTTGAACAGGGTCGACTTGCCCGTTCCGTTGCGGCCGACAAGCCCGACCCGCGCGCCCGGGACGATTTGCGCGGTGCCCTGGTCGATCAGAAGCCGGCCGGCAAGCCGGATCGAGATGTCGGTGATGGACAGCATCGCCGCTTTTCACCAAAGCGCGCGCGGAACACAAGCCATGAAAGCGGTTTTTGGCGAAACGGCATTCCGAGGTCAGCCGTGCCAAGGTCAGCCTTGCGTTTCTGTCCTTTCCTGCTCCTCAAGGCGACGCAGCAATGCGCTGAGGTGAGGGGGAAGATCGTCGGGGCGTTTCATCGCATCGCGCAGCCGTTCGCCAATGTCGCCGCAGATCGCATAGCTCGTGGCGGAATCCAGCGACAAACAGCTCGCGAGGTCTCGCATCGAGGGCATTTGTCCGGTCCTTCGTTTCATTGCATTTTTTTCAAATTGCGAAGGTCAACGACGATGCGCCGGAAGTGTTTCGCCGGCTCTGTCACGATGGTTTGCAGCATGTAAATGGAACTGGCGGAACCTTTTCCAGCGAATCAAACCGCGCAGAAAAAACCTCCGGTGGTCGCCGGAGGTCTCAAGTCGAAGGGAGGAAGCTGGATCGAGAATCTGAGTTCAGTAGCAGCGGTTCACCAGCCGATAGCGATAGCCCCACGGGGTCGCCACGAGACGGCGCACATAGCATCCGCGGTATCCGCCGACGTAGAAGTGCGGGCGGAAGTGGTGGTGATGGTAGCCGTGGTGATGATGATGCCCATGCCAGCCACCGTGCCAGGCGGAGGCAGAGGTCGGCGTGAATGCTGCGAAACCGAGCGAGGCCGCAGCGATGAAGCTGAGTGCAATCTTGCGCAACATGGTCGTCGTCTCCTTCAGTGCGGCGCGTGTGCGTCGCTCGTTTTGATCGCCCCGTACCCGTCAGTCGCATTGATTTTTTGCCGGGTTCAAATTGGCGGAAGACGATGTTTTGCAAGGTGAATGCGCGCTCTACGCCTGTCAGACGCGGTTCATCTTCCTGAACTGGCGTTCACGTGGAGGACGAAAACAGCCGGAAATCAGGTCGCTGGCCGCCCGGAATGCAGCTCCGCAACGGCCGGTCCGGCTTGCTCGCCGCACGGGGCGCCGATATAAGCCCGCGAACTTCTCCCGCGATCCCCCTCTAAAGATTTCTGTAAGGACAACTCATGGCGACCGAGCGTACGTTTTCGATCATCAAGCCGGATGCGACCGAGCGTAACCTGACTGGCGCCGTCAACGCGCTCATCGAGAAGGCGGGTTTGCGCATCGTGGCGCAGAAGCGCATTCACATGACCCGCAAGCAGGCCGAAACATTCTATGCCGTGCACAGCGCCCGGCCGTTCTTCGGCGAGCTGGTCGACTTCATGATCTCGGCCCCGGTCGTGGTGCAGGTGCTGGAAGGCGAGAACGCCATCGCTAAATACCGCGATGTGATGGGCGCGACCGATCCGTCCAAGGCCGCCGACGGCACGATCCGCAAGCTGCATGCGAGGTCGATCGGTGAGAACTCGGTGCATGGCTCGGACGCCGCCGAGACAGCAAAGATCGAAATCGCGCAGTTCTTCGCCGGCAACGAAATCGTCGGCTGAACGGGCGGCCCTCGGACCGGGCCCCGAAAAACCAACAGGAGCGGCGCAAGCCGCTCCTGCTTTGATTCATGCCGGTCGCGGCAAAGCTTACTCAGCCACCGCCGCTCATCGCCGCTACTGCGGGCCAGACTTCCTTGGTGCCGCGATAGATCATTTCGCCGGCCACATAGAGGATGATGACGAGGCCGACATAGGCGATCCAGCGGTGCTTCTGGAGCAGCTGCGCGATGAAGCTCGCCGCGATGCCCATCAGCGCGATCGACAGCACCAGGCCGAACATCAGGATGTAGGGATGGTCGCGCGCGGCGCCCGCAACCGCCAGCACGTTGTCGAGTGACATAGAGACGTCGGCGACGATGATCTGCCAGGTCGCTTGTGCGAGGGTCTTGCGCGGCGCTTCTTCGGGGGCGTCATCCGCGCCAAGCGCGCGATTGGCAGCTTCCTCCGCCGCGTGTTGCTGGTCCCGCAGCTCGCGCCACATCTTCCAGCAAACCCACAGCAGCAGGATACCGCCCGCAAGCAGCAGGCCGACGATTTGCAGCAGTTGAGTCGTTGCGGCCGCAAACACGATGCGCAGGACCGTTGCGGCGCCGATGCCGATCAGGATGGCTTTGCGCCGCTGATCCTTCGGCAATCCCGCTGCGGCGAGCCCGATGACGATGGCGTTGTCGCCCGCAAGCACCAGGTCGATCATGATGACCTGGGCCAGTGCGGTCAGCGCCTGAGCCGTGAATAATTCCAGCATTTTTTGAGATCCGGACGGTTACTTGTTCTGACGCTGCTCGAGAAGCGGGATTGCTTGTTCGGGATCACTGAGCAAGGCTGCGCAGATTCCGATCATCGTCATGGCGCCCACCACATCCCAGTAGCTGAGATCCACGGCAGTCTCCCGCCTTGTGGAAAGCCACGCAATCAGTGCGACGATGATCGCTCCGCAAATAGCGGCGACGCTCAACACCGGCAGCACGATCGGATGCGGCAGAAACCACATCGACGAGCCGAACAACAGAATTCCTAGGATGAGTGCAATCGCGAGGGTGAACTTCGGTCCGTCCCAGCGCGTGGGTGATTTTGAGGATGTAAGTTCGATTGGCACCGTCTTGCCGTCTGTTGCGAGCAGGGCGCAGCGGTCACGTACGCCGCTGCGATTGAACGCCACTTGCTCGCGTTTGGTTCCTTGTAGTGCGAGGGTGCAGGCTGAGAATGCGACGAATTGACGTGAGGCGATCTGACACACGCGCCAACGTCGCAAACGATCCAGCGTCGCAATTCATGGCATGCGTTTGCCGCAATCCTCGCCGTGTGGGCTGGGAAACGACTGCAACGCGAAGGATTTATGCTTGTCGCTGCGTGGAACCCGCGATCGATTCGGCGGCATGCGGACGCGGCATATGGCAAGAACGCATGGCAAAGAAAAAGCCGCGCTCTTGCGAGCGCGGCTCCGTCGTTGTGAAAACAGGCCTTTTACTTCGACAGGCCTTTTACTTCGAGTGCTGGTTCGCCGTCGCTTCCGCGCGGCGGACGTAGAACAACCACGCACCGACTCCGACCACGAACAGCGCGCCAACGAACGCGGCGGGCTTCTCCCACGCGTGCGCGAAGTCCTTTCCGAGGTAGCTGATGACGCCGACGTCGTTCAGCAGGAGGTCGCCACCGATCCAGCCGAGCAGGGCGGCGCCCGCCCACACCAGAAGCGGGAAGCGGTCGAGCATTTTCATGACGATCGCGCTGCCGGCGACGATCATCGGGATCGAGATGCCGAGACCGATGAGAAGCAGAAGCCAGCTTCCCTTCGCGACGGCTGCGATGGCGATCACGTTGTCGAGGCTCATCACGACGTCGGCGATCGCGATGGTGATCATCGCCTTCATAAGGGTGTCGGCGCCCGCAACCCCTTCGTCATGCTCTTCCGCTTTCGGTTTGATCAGGTCGATCGCGATGTAGAAGAGCGCGATCGCACCCGCTGCCTTGAGGTAGGGCACGTTCATGATCGTCGTGACGATGCCGGTGAAGATAATGCGCAAGATCACAGCGACGCCGGCACCGAGAATCATGCCCCAATAGCGCGCGCGGTCGGACAGCGAACGACACGCCATCGCGATCACGACGGCGTTGTCGCCTGACAACAGAATGTTGATCCAGATGATCTGGCCTAGCGCCAGCCAGAAGGCGGTATCACTGACTCCCAAGATCGTTCTCCCCCGCGGACCTGAGGCAGCTCAGACGCCCGTCCGCTGTGTGTGTTGTACTGATTGGTTCCGATCGGGCGGGGACGAGTCGCCGCAACGCCGGGAAACTGTCCGGGGCTGCAAACGCGCACACACAATCTTTTCGAGATCAGATGTCATCCGGGCCGATCCGATAGCATCCAGTCCGACATCGCAGTTCCATGGAACTGCCAGAGGGGCCCGTCCTGGTCGTCGGCTGAGCGTCCGAAGCATCGTGTTAGCATGCGACAGAATGGCACAGCCCGGATGTGATAGCAGCCGTCGGGAGTGTTGCCAACTGGATCGTCAGCCTTCCCGCGGAAAAATCCGGGCATGGACCCGGTGGCGGATCACCACTTCACTTCAAGGCCAAGCAATCCCTGATGGGACTCAAATCCGCTACGGAACTTGCCGTCGTAGCTGAGGTAGAGCCGGATCGCCTCGGTGAGGCCGATCGAAAGCGCCGCGCCGGCATCCGCGCCGTACCGGCTCTCACGGATGCCCTGCACGGCGATGCTGTTTGCGCCGAGGCTGACCTGCACGGAACTGATGTTCTGGTGGAGGTTGTCCACGAACTTGCCGTAGGCAGAGATGTCGATCACCCGCCGGTCGACGATCCAGTAGTGGCCGACTTCGGCGCCGACCAGAACGCGCGTCCGCTCCGCAGTGGCTCGTCCCGCGCTCACCGGATTAAGGCCACCATATTCGCTGAACGCGTCGGTGACGGCGCGCAGGTATTCGAACGATGCCTTGGGTACAACGCGGCCCTGTCCGATGCTCCAGTAGTAGCTGAGTTCGGCCAGCGCAGCGTCGACGTGCCCGTTGTATCCGGAGCCGGCGATGCCAAGCGTCGTCGCACGGCGCGCCGAGATGTTGCCGAAGCCGTGCACACCGGCAGCGGCGAGCGTCCATGCGCCGACGGTGTAGGACGCATTGATGCCGATCTGAGTGAGGTCGAGCTTCGCCGATTGCGCCGCAAGCGGCACGTCGATCGCGGTGTGGCTTTGGTCGGCCCAGATGCCGACGTTGAAGTTCGGGGCGAGGGTGGCGCCGAAGCCGGCCACGCCGCCGATCGTCTCGCGCTTGTCGCCGACAAATGTGCCCTGCGCGCCGGTGCGCGACGTGAGGCCGTAAGTCTCGCCCCACACCCTGACCGGGAACGCTGCCGGTATCGCGGCTTGCGATGCGCCGCCGCCGGCGGGATTGCTGCCCAGCGCCGCGTTGTACCCCCACGTCGCGTGATTGCCGAGTCTGCGCAGGAAATTGGTGCCGAGATCCGTGAGGGCCGCGGTCGCCGCCAGCCGGCTGTTCATGTCCGTCAATTGCGGAAACACCGGCGGTGGCGTGGGAGGGGTCGGTGTTGGCGGCGGCGGTGGCGGCGGAACGAATTGGGCGTGCGAGGCGCTGGAAGCGAAGCATAGCGCGAACGCAATGGCTCCCGCTGCGATCGGTCGGATGCAACGGCGCCGGCGTTCAAAGGGTGTGGTGCGCGATGCTGGCATCCGGTGCAGTGCTTTCAGTTCAAATGCGAAAGAACATGCGGGAATTGTCCCGAATTCAGATGTGGGGTCAACGATCGCAGGCGGGCCGTGCGCCGCATTGACGGGCCGTGTGGTGGTGGGGCCACACCCGCCTCGGCATCCTCAGGCCGATGCCTCTGCTGCAATCGTCTTCAGCACGTCGACGAAGAACGGCGGCTCGGCGGCGGCGACACGCCGCTCCAGATCTTCGGCGGTATCGCCGGGCAGGACGGGAACTT
>JBEIPX010000383.1:0-3562 GCA_040376815.1 Bradyrhizobiaceae bacterium | reverse complement strand
TTCGAACTCGTGCGTGTCGATACCGCCAAGGGCAAGACCGAGGCCGGCGACGATTATCGGCGCGTCAACCCCAACGGCTATGTCCCGGCACTTCGCCTCGCCGACGGCAACGTGCTGACCGAAGGCGCGGCCGTGGTGCAGTACATCGCCGATCAGCATCCCAGCACTGGCCTCGCACCGCAGAGCGGCACGCTCGAACGCGCGCGCTTGCAGGAGTACCTGAACTTCATCGCGTCGGAACTGCACAAGGCGTTCGGGCCGCTGTTCGATCCGTCCGCATCGGACGAGGCGAAAGCAGCCGCCCCGGCAAAGGTCGCGACGCGGCTCGATCACATCGAGAAGGCCTTTGGCGACGGGCGCTCCTACCTGCTCGGCGAAAAATTTTCCGTCGCCGACGCGTACCTGTTTGCGGTCGCAAGCTGGACAGGGCCGACCAAAATCGGGCTTGATCGCTGGCCGAAGCTGAAAGCCTTTGTCGCGCGCGTTTCCGAGCGGCCGGCCGTGCAGGCCGCGATGAAGGCCGAAGGCTTGATCGCCGCCTGACCGGGAGTCCGCCGCATGTCTTCGCCGCACGATGAAATCACCGCCGTCATCGGCACTTATTTCGACGGCCTTTACTTCAGCGATACGGCGAAGCTGCGGGCGGTGTTCCACCCCTATGCACTCTACGCCTGCGCGACGGAGGGCACCCTCACCTATCTGACGATGGATGAGTATTTCCCCATCGTCGATGCCCGCCCGTCGCCGGCGAGCCGCAACGCACCCCGCGCGGACAAGATCCTTTCGATCGAGTTCGCCGGGCCGGTCACCGCACGTGCCTCCCTGAACTGCGCGATCGGCCCGAAGTTCTTCACCGACTATCTGACGTTCGTCAAAGTTGACGGCCGCTGGCAGATCATCTCGAAGGTGTTTCACTTCGACGTTCGCAAATAGAGAACGATCTCGTCTCAAAGACAAAACAATCCGATCGTTGCGAGCACTGTGCCGTTCCGCTACGGTTGCGACAATCAACTCAAGACATTGATCCGCTCTCATGCCGATCGTCACTCCTCTCACCGAACAGTTCGATCTCGATGTTCCGCTGATCCTCGCGCCGATGGCCGGATTCAGCGGCGGCGCGCTCGCGGCCGCGGTCAGCCGCGCCGGCGGCCTCGGGCTGATCGGTGGCGGTTATGGCGATGGCGACTGGCTCAAACGCGAATTGCAGCTTGCCGGCAACGAGAACATCGGCGTCGGCTTCATCACCTGGTCGCTGGCGAAACAGCCGGAGTTGCTCGACCTCGCACTCGATCACAAGCCGCGTGCGATGTTTCTGTCGTTCGGCGACCTCAAGCCATTCGCAGGCAAGATCGCGGCCGCAGGCGTTCCGCTGATCGCGCAGGTGCAGTCTGTTGCCGATGCAAAGATCGCAGCGGCAGAAGGCGCGCAGTTCATCGTCGCGCAGGGATCGGAAGCCGGCGGGCACGGCAGCGGACGCGGCACGCTGCCGCTGGTGCCGGCGGTGATCGACGCAGTCGGCAAAGTCCCGGTAATCGCGGCCGGCGGCATCGCCGACGGACGCGGCCTTGCCGCCGCACTGGCCCTTGGCGCGGCGGGCGTTGTATGCGGCACGGCCTTCTACGCCAGCAGCGAGGCGCTGACGCACGAACGCATCAAGGCGGCGGCTGTTGCCGCATCGGGCGACAACACCGTGCGCAGCTCGATTTTCGACATCGCGCGCCGGATCGACTGGCCGGGGCGCTGGACGATCCGGACGCTGGAGAATGCCTTTCACCGGGAATGGGCCGGAAAACCCCAGGCGCTGGAGGCAGACTCAGCAGTTCAGTCGCAGCGCTACAAGGACGCAGCCGCAGCCGGAGACGCCGATGTGGCCGCCGTCATCGTCGGCGAGGCTATCGATCTGGTGCATGAGATCAAACCCGCGGCCGACATTGTCCGCAGCATCGGACAGGATGCCGAACGGCGCATCGCAGCGCTGGCGCGAACGCTGATCCGGTAACTTCAGCCATCCGTTGGGCGGAAATACCGTTGCTGGTGGAACTGGCAGCAGGGCCGAAATCTTGACTTCAAGAACCTTTGTCCCGACACTCCGCGTGTGTCATGAGCTGCGTGATGCCCATTTCGCAACTGCGAGGAAACAAGATGGCCTGGAAAGCTCCGAAGATCGTCGAAGTGCCGGTCGGCATGGAAATCAACATGTATGCTTGCGCGAAGCGCAAGTAAGGACACGCACTTTTACGCGCGCTCGTGGTCCGAGGACATTGGGATGCTCCGCATCATCGTCCTCGGGACCGCAGCCGGTGGCGGCGTCCCGCAATGGAATTGCGGATGCGATATCTGCAACCGGGCCCGCCGCGACCAGCACCTGCAAATGACCCAGTGTTCCATCGCCGTCAGCGCTGACGGCGATCACTGGTATTTGATCAACGCTTCTCCCGACATTCGCCAGCAGATCACCGCGACGCCCCAGCTGCATCCGCGGCGCGGGAAGCTGCGCGACTCGCCGATCGCCGGCGTCGTTCTCACCAACGGCGAGATCGATGCGATCGCCGGACTGCTGACACTGCGCGAGGGCTCGCCCTTTGCGATCCATGCCCATCAAGCCGTGCTCGATACGCTCAAGGCGAACAGCGTGTTCAATGTGCTCACGCCCGAGCGCGTGAAGAGACATGCCATTGCAGCCGACCGCGCCTTCAAGCCGCTGCTGCCGGACGGCAAAGAGTCCGGACTGGAGATCACGCCGTTCCGCGTGCCCGGCAAGGAAGCGCTCTACAACGAACGCGACGCCTCGTCGGCCGCACCGGCACGCGACGATGGCGGCGCGCTTGGCCTGAAGATCCGGCATGTCGGCGACGACAAGTCGTTCTTCTTTGTCTCCGCATGTGCGGACGTCACGCCCGAACTGAAGGCGATGCTTGCGGGCGCGGCGCTGGTGTTCTTCGACGGTACGCTGTGGCGCGATGACGAGCTGATCGCCGCGGGCCTGTCGCAGAAGACCGGCCAGCGCATGGGACACGTGTCGATGTCGGGCACAAGCGGCGCGATGGCGGCGCTCGATGCGCTGAACATCGGTCAGAAGGTGTTTCTGCATATCAACAACTCGAACCCGGTGCTGCGCGACCGATCCGACGAACGCAAAAGCGCCGAACATGCCGGCTGGCGGATTCCGCATGACGGTCTGGAGATCAGCCTGTGAATGCGCCTGTCGACCTCGCTGCATCGAAGGTGCCGCTCAACAGCGCGGACGAACTGGAAGCGCGGCTGCGCGCCATCGGCGCGACGCGCTATCACAGCCTGCATCCGTTCCACAAACTCCTGCACGGCGGCAAGCTCAACAAGGGTCAGGTGCAGGCCTGGGCGCTGAACCGCTACTATTATCAGAGCACGATCCCGATCAAGGATGCGGTCGTGATCTCGCGCTTCCGCGACCGCGCCACGCGGCTCGAATGGCGGCATCGCATCGAGGATCATGACGGCGACACGGGCTCCGAGGGCGGCATCGAGCGCTGGCTGAAGCTGACCGAGGGCCTCGGTCTCGACAGCCACTATGTGGAGTCGACCG
>JBEIPX010000396.1:0-3420 GCA_040376815.1 Bradyrhizobiaceae bacterium | reverse complement strand
GGGTGCGCTGACTTACGACGCCGTGGCGTCGCGCGATGCCCATTTTGCGAAATCGCACACGTGAGCGGCCGGAATCTCGCCGTCGTCGTCCCGAGCAGGGGTCTTCGCTACCGGCCGGGTCTTGTACGACGCGAAATGGATGATGTGCGCATCGGCCAGTTCGGGCGCATCGGTCACCGTCGCAATCGGCGCGATTGCTGGAGCGAGCGGGGCCGCAGCGGCCGGCGTCGCGTTCTTGTCGAAGCTCAGCGTGCGCATGGCGCGGCGATAGTGATGGCGCCGGCGCTCCTGCCGTTTGTGGTAGGCGGTGTAGAACCCGGAGATTGCGAAAAAGCTCTTCAGAAGCGTGGCCTGAACCGACGCTGCGATCTCGCGCACGAGGGCCTCGACCGTGAGGTCGTTGGCACGCCGCTCGTTGCGGATGGCGGAGAAACACTGGATCGAGGTGGTGGTCAATTTTCTTGTCCTGATTTTCTTCAATTGTGCGGTGCCTGCGTTAGTCGCTGCACCGCGGTATATGGTTCGATTGGTTCAGGTTTTCAAAGCCTGCTCGCCATTTCGTGATCGGGTTTGGGTTAACGTCGCAGCCTCCCGCTCTCGCGTGAGTTTGCGGGTGATCACAGTACGAAAAACCCCGTATTGAAGCGCGAACGCAACAATCTTCGCGCCAATGGCGACCACCGAGACATAAAATGCCCAGAGCTTGAGATCGCCGGTCCAGGCGACAGCGATATTGCCGATTCCTAACGCAAACATTAACGCGGCCCACGCGTAGCCGGCGGCATAAGCAAGGCGGGGGATGTTGTCATTCACGATCGGCGGCAGGTAGCGCATCATCCAGCCGGGGCGGAGCATGATCGCGCCGATGGCGAAATGCGCGATGCTCGGCTTCATCAGCACGAATCGCGAATCGTTGGTGATCAGGGTCATCAGGCCGAGCACGATGACGAGCCCGAGGCTGGCCCAGCTCATGATGTCGAGCGTCTTGCCCTTGACCCGCGAATAGGCGAACTGCGCGATGGCGCCGGCGATCGCGACGATCGTCGCGATCAGCACATTTCCGGTCGCAAGAAAGATGACCAGGAAGACGATCGTCGCGAAGAAATCGAAAGCGAGCTGGGCGAACACGTTCTTCATGGGCGAAACGCTCCGGACATTCGGGCTTATCTGGATTTGCTTATCTGACAGGGACAGGCGTCTGCGCGGACGATCGCTTGTCCTGGATATGGCGCAGGTGATCCGGATACCAGTTGGTGAACCAGAGCGCGGCGTTGCGCAGGCCGAACACGATCGCAAGCCCAAGCCACAGCGGCGCGCTCGGCAGATAGATCATCATGACGTTCGCGACAAGCATCAGCGCGGCGGCGGCGGCCCACACCCATGTCATCACGTAGTTGGCGGTCACGAAAGCGGGCAGCGCGCGGGTCTCGGCATCGACGCTCTCGCGCGCATATTGCAGCGTGAAGGGGACGCGCACCGCCAGCGAGAACAGCGCGATGATAATGACGCCGAGGTCGACGGCGATGCGGACGCCAAGATTGCTCCATTCACTGCCGGTGAGCGAGAAATAAGCGCCCATCGCGCCGAACATGATGACGGTACCGATCGCAAAGATCTTGATCGTGTTGCCGCGGACGATGTCGTAGCCGATCGCGAGGACAGCCACCGCAGCGGCGGCGGACGCGCTGGTAGCGGCAGTGGTCAGCAGCAACAGCGCGCTGAAGACGGCGAAGGGAGCGAGGGAGAGGAAGATGGCCATGGGCGTGATCCCGATCGATCTTTACATCGTCAAGATACGTGTAGGCTCGCCGCCGAGGCCCGTCAAGCAAAATCTTGACGATGTAAAGATGCCGGTGCATGATGTCCCTTATGGCTGTGAAGAAGTTGAAGAAATCCATACCGGGCAAAGGCTTGGCGTCTCGCGGGGCGAAAACCGGGAATCGCGCGGTTCCTGCGAAAGCAGCCACAAAACCGAAAACGAAGCCGTCCGAGGGCTCCTATCACCACGGCGATCTGCCGACGGCCCTTCTGGAGGCGGCCGAGCGGATTCTCGAGCGGGACGGGATGCAGGGCCTGACGCTGCGTGCGGCGGCGCGCGAAGCGGGCGTGTCGCATGCTGCGCCGACGCATCACTTCGGCGACCTCACGGGCCTGCTCAGCGAGCTCGCCGCGGTCGGCTACCGCAAGTTCAATGCGGCCATTGCAAAGGCGCGCGCCGAGAGCGCCACGCCCGACGCCTCGTTCGATGCGACGGGTGAAGCCTACGTGACGTTCGCGCTGACGCATCCGGGGCTGTTCCAGCTGATGTTCCGCGCCGACCGGCTCGATATGCAGCGGCCCGCGCTGCAAGAGGCGTTGATGGCCTCGTTTCGCAACTTTGCCGGCGCCGTCGCCACGATGCGGCACGAGAATATCAATACGGCCGCGCTGTCGCTGCCGCAGGCGGCGGACATGGTGCGCACGTGGTCGATGGTGCACGGGTTCGCGATTCTCGCCCAGCACGGCCGCTTCAAGCATATTCTCGAACGGCTGCCGCCGGGCACCGATATAACTGCGCTCATGCGCGCGATGCTGAAATCGAAAACGCCGATCCCGACGTCGGGCTCGTCCTCCTGAACTTTTGTTTCGCGTCCGCGTTGTTTCGGCATGGCAACCAAACGCGCTCCATGGAAGCGGGACAGTCCGCGCAAACGCGCAAAGCGGCTCTCTCCGAAAGAGAAGGCAACAGCGAAAGCGCATGCTCGCCGGGTCGGACGCAGCTATCCTAATCTGGTGGATAACATGCGCGTCGCCGCGAAGAAGAAGGCCCGCAAGAGACCCTCAACGCGCAAACGTGTCGGCCGCAAGCGCGCTGCTCGCGCCGCCAAATAGCCTGGCTCATCGCATTCGAGCGTCCGCAGCGGAACCGCCGCCATTTCCGGAACGAAAGTCCTTCATCGCGCTTGAATCCAAAACGCGATGGAGACTTCGTATGAAGTTGATGATCATTTGTGCAGCAGTGATCGGGCTATCGTCGGCTGCTCATGCACAGCACTCGGAGGAACAGGCGCGGCTTTGCACAGGCGATGCGATGCGCCTGTGCGGCGCGCACATTCCCAACGTCGACAGGATCACCGCCTGCATGCGCGAACAGAAAGCCAACTTGAGCGCGCCATGCACAATGGTTTTCGATGCTTCGTCCGGCGTGCAGCCGGTAACGAGCCGCGCCCGCAATTGACACCTTGCACGAAGTGGCCGCTATTTCGCCGCCATGGCAGTGGTGGGGCTGGACGGTTGCAGGCGAGGGTGGGTCGCTGTCCGCATCGGCGGGCGCTCGCGCTCGATTCACTTCCTGACGAAAAGCGATACCGCAATCGATGAATTGCTGAGCCTCGATTTCCGCTGCGCGGCGATCGACATGCCGATCGGATTGCCGGAGCG
>JBEIPX010000376.1:0-3603 GCA_040376815.1 Bradyrhizobiaceae bacterium | reverse complement strand
TTGGTGACGAACCCGTAGCCGCAGGTTTCGCACGTCCAAAGGTAGCTGATCACACCGTCAGACAGAAATGCTGACGCTTCAGCCGCAACCATCGTATCGGAACAAACTCTACAAGCCGGCAGATCGCTTCCGCGCGGTGCGGAGGGATGCAGATCGGACGGCAGGATTTCAGCAACTGCTGACATCGTGGCCTCCTCTCGACGCCTGATTATCTGAGGGCAACTATGCCTGATTTGTTTGACGGTGTCGCAACACAAATGCGTTCCTTTGTTGGTATTCCATATTGCAACGCAATCGCTTCGCGACGAGGATGCTTGCGCGCGCGATGATTGGCATTTTAAGAAACCGCACGATCGTGCAGCAAAAGTGCGCCGGGAGACACGCAATGGACGGCTCGACAACCAGCAACAACACCCACAAACCCGGCCGCGGCCGAATCTACGACAGCATTGTCGATGCGATCGGCGATACGCCAGTGGTGAAGCTGCGCCGATTGCCGCAACTTCACGGCGTGAATGCGACAATTCTCGCCAAACTTGAGTATTTCAATCCATCTGCCAGCGTGAAGGATCGCATCGGTTCGGCGATGATCGTCGCCGGCGAGAAGGCGGGCGCCATCAACAAAGATACGGTGCTAATCGAACCGACGTCGGGGAACACCGGCATCGGACTGGCCTTCGCTGCGGCCTCCCGTGGCTATCGCCTGAAACTGGTGATGCCGGAGTCGATGTCGATCGAGCGGCGCAAGATGCTGGCGTTTCTCGGCGCCGAACTCGTGCTGACGCCGGCCGCGCAAGGCATGAAAGGCGCAATCGCAACGGCCGAGGAGCTGGTGCGCACGACGCCGAATTCGGTGATGCCGCAGCAGTTCAAGAATCTCGCGAACCCCGAAATTCATCGGCGCACGACGGCGGAAGAAATCTGGAACGACACCGGCGGCAACCTCGACATTTTCGTCGCGGGTGTGGGTACGGGCGGCACCATTACCGGCGTCGGGCAGGCGCTGAAGCCACGCAAGTCGGGCTTACGTATCGTTGCGGTCGAGCCGGAGGAAAGCCCGGTGCTGTCGGGCGGGTCGCACACGCCGCACAAGATCCAGGGCATCGGCGCGGGTTTCGTGCCGGACATTCTCGACCGTTCGGTGATCGACGAGATCGTCAAGGTGAGCGGGCCGGCGGCGATCGAGATGTCGCGCGCGCTTGCGCGGAACGAGGGCATCCCCGGCGGTATCTCCTCAGGGGCTGCCATCGCGGCCGCGCTCGCGCTCGGCAAACGTCCGGAGAATGCAGGCAAGACGATCCTCGCGATCGTGCCGTCCTTCTCCGAGCGCTATCTGTCGACGGCGCTGTTTGAGGGAATCTGAGGAGCATTCATTGATGGCCAACGAGCCGCCGCGGCGCCCCCGCACGCTGAACGATGCCCGCACCGAAGCCGAGGCCGCTTTCAAAAAGGCGACGGTAAAGGTAGCCGAGCCGTTGCCGAAGCAGGCCGTGATCCCGGGCGTGCGCGAGCAGGTAACCCTGCGGATCGACCAGGACGTGCTGGCGCACTTCCAGGAGGGCGGTCCCGGCTGGCAGGACCGCATCAACGACGCATTGCGCAAGGCCGCCGGGAAGTAACCGGTGCGGTCCGCGATGTTTTCGGCCGGGTTGTCGCCTGTTTGTCTCTTGCGGCCGGTTTGAAGAGCGTTTTCAATAAGCTGTTCTAAAGTTCGATTGTTTTTGTGTTTTTTTGGTCAGGGGCATGGGCAATCCGCGGCACGCGTCGACCGCCGGGCGACTGTCGCTCAGGAGCGGCTTCTTGGGCACGGTCAACGAACAGATCGCGGCGGCGATCGTTCTGGTCGTGGCCTTTATCGTGACCGTGGCGCTGCTGTTTCTCTACAGCGTCGAGTCGGCACCGGAGCACGCGCGGGTGCTGGCCGACGGCGAACGCCGGACCTATGCCAGCACGCCCTGCGTGATCTTCAACAAGCTCGAGCGCGAACTGATCGTCAACCGGCACGAGATCGACGATCCGGATAAGCCGCTGCAACTCCAGCCGTTCGCCAACGAGGTCGGGATCGGCGAGGTGCGCAGCCTCAAGGGTTGGCGTCGCGATGAAGCATGCAACTACATCAACGGCTTCGACCAGATCGTCACCGTGCTCGATCGCCTGCTCGGCTACCGGTCGCGCTGGACCGCGGAAGGGCAGTGGCGCTGGTAGGGCACGATCCCGAAAATTGAATACCGGTTTTCGGATCGCATCATGCCGAGAAAGGCGACGGCGCCGTAGCGCTTCCGCCTAATCCAGCGAAATCAGCTTTTTCAGGGTCGCCTTGAACAGCAGGCTTTGCTTGCCCTGAAACGCCGCGCCGCTCATGTCGCCGCCGGTCTCGGTGAAATTGCCGGATACGCCGATCCCGACTTCCTGCCCGGCGTGGTCGCCACTACGGCCGAACAGCGGGCGCGTATCGACGGCACGGGTGTGCTGGCTGACCACGACCTCGCCCTTGAAGGCCGATCCGGTCAGGGTGTAGCTGCCGTTGTAATACAGGTAAGCGTCGCCGCCGAAGATGCGGCCGTTCTGAAATGCGATCACGCCGCTGCCTTTGCCGCCGTGCCCGTCAAGGGTTGCGACGTGGATCGAATATAGCCCGTTGTACATCACTTCGCCCGTGTCCCCGCGGACGCTGCCGTTTCAGCGCAGCCGAGGCATTTTGCCATGCCGTTTTGATCAGGGAAAGCGGCGCAACATGCTGAATTGTGTGCAGAATGGCGCAGGTGCAATCGGTTTTCGGCGCAGGGGATGCCTTGTCGCTCCGGGCGGGCGACTGTATCAGACAAACCTATGGAAGCCGATCCGCGGATATCTGGACCTGCGCTGCCTACGCGCAACGCGCAGCTGGACGGCCTGCGCGGGTATGCCGCGTTCGTGGTCGCGATATATCACACGATCATCGGCATGGACGTATCGCTGGCGAAGCGTATCGTGCCGGCCACGATCCAGTCGCTCCAGAACAGCTACGATCTGGCGCTGAAGGTCGCGCTGACGATGGTCAGCGGCGAAACCGCAGTCGTGATTTTCTTCGTGCTCAGCGGCGTCGTGCTGTTCAAGAGTCTTGCTGCGGATCGCGCGCCGTTTCTGGCCTTGTCGTTTCAGTTCGTGGTGCGCCGCATATTACGTATCTATCCGGCGTTGCTGGTCTGCCTGATTGCCTGTGCGCTCGCCCTATCTTGGGTGGGTGTGGCTGGGGCAGATCTCGACCGCTTCGTCGAAAATGCCCTGCTGCTCGACTTCAAGGTCAACGGCGCCACCTGGACGCTTGCGGTCGAGTTTCTCGCCATTCCAATGTTCCTCGCCGCGATTCTGGCGTTCCGCCGGTTCGGGGAGTGGGGGCTGATTGGATTGCTTCTGCTGATCTGGCTGGCGACGCTGAAGCCTGTGGCCACCGCTGTGCTGCAACTGCAACTCATGCAAGTCCATTGGCTGGCGTTCGCGCTGGGCATGCTGATCCCAACCCGCATTGGCGAGCGCGTAGCGCGAGCTCTGCCGCTCGTCGCTCTGCCAGTCTTTTTCGCCGGCATGATGCTGGCCCGCCATGTGATCGAAGGCCCGAACACC
>JBEIPX010000536.1:0-2114 GCA_040376815.1 Bradyrhizobiaceae bacterium | reverse complement strand
GCGCGGGGTTGGGCGGGGGGGGGGTTTTTGTTTTTGGCTTTCCCTTGGGGTGTTTCCCCCGCCCCTGTGGGGGGTGGGTCGCCGGAGCGATGCCACGGCCGGGGTGGGGTGAGTCACCCCACCCGTCGCGTTGCTCGCCATGCTCACAACGCGCCACCCTCCCCACGCTTCGCGGGGGAGGGATACTACGAACACTATTTCTCTGACGACCGTTCCCGCTCCACCGCGCGCCAGCCGATGTCGCTGCGGTAGAAGCCTTCCGGCCATTTGATCGCGCGCACCGCCTGATAAGCACGCTCGCGCGCCTCGCTCACGGTCTTGCCGAGCGCGCAGACGTTCAGCACGCGGCCGCCGCTGGCGGTGATCTTGCCGCCGCTGTCCTTCGAGCCGGCATGAAATATCTGCACGCCGTCGATTGCCGCGGCTTCGTCCAAGCCTTCGATCACCGAGCCCTTGCCGTAGTCGCCGGGATAACCCCTGGTCGCCATGATCACAGTGATCGCGACGTCGTCGTACCAGCGCAGCGAGAAATTCTTCAGCTGTCCGTCGGCGCAGGCCATGAGCGCCGGCACCACGTCCGACATCATCCGCAGCATCAGCACCTGGCATTCCGGATCGCCGAAGCGCGCGTTGTATTCGACGAGCTTCGGTCCATCTTTCGTGACCATCACGCCCGCGTAGAGCACGCCCTTGTAGGGCATGCCTTTCGCCTTCATCGCGCGCAGTGTCGGAGTGATCATCTCATCCATCACGCGCTGGCACATCGCATCCGTCATCACCGTCGCGGGCGAATATGCGCCCATGCCGCCGGTGTTCGGCCCCTTGTCGCCGTCGAACGCGCGCTTGTGATCCTGCGCGGTCACGAGTGGTAACGCGTGCTCGCCGTCGCACAGCGCAAAGAACGAGGCTTCCTCGCCCTCCATGAACTCTTCGACCACGACCTCGGCGCCGGCGTCGCCGAACCCGCCGCCGAACATCATGTCGACGGCCGCCAGCGCTTCATCGAGCGTCATCGCGACGACGACGCCCTTGCCGGCCGCGAGGCCATCCGCCTTCACGACGATCGGCGCGCCCTGTTTGCGGATGTACGCCTTCGCCGCCTCGGCGTCCTTGAAGTGCTCGTAGGCCGCCGTCGGAATGTTGTTGTCGCGGCAAAGCTGTTTGGTAAAACTCTTCGAGCTTTCGAGCTGGCCAGCCGCTTTCGTCGGGCCAAACGCTTTGAACCCAGCAGCATTCAGATCGTCGACCACGCCTGCCGCAATCGCCGCATCCGGACCGACGACGACGAAATCCACCTTGTTCGCCTTGCAGAACGCGATCACCGCCGGATGATCGGCCATATCGAGGGCGACGCACTCGGCGTCCTGTGCGATGCCGGCGTTGCCCGGCGCACACCAGAGCTTCGTCACCAGCGGCGACGCTGCGATCTTCCAGGCCAGCGCATGTTCGCGTCCGCCGGAGCCGAGAAGGAGAATTTTCATCCGTGAAAGCCGCTTATAGGTGAAGGTCTTGGAAATGCGGGTTTATGAGGGTGCCGAAAGGGTTTAGCATGCGGCGTTTCCGCTGCAACAGATTCGATCCTTGATGCCCCAGTCCGCCGCTGAAGTCCTGTCAAACTCGCCGGAATTCACAGTCTCGGAACTCTCCTCCGCGCTGAAACGCACGGTCGAGGATACCTACGGCCATGTGCGGGTGCGCGGCGAAATCTCAGGCTTTCGCGGCCCGCATTCGTCAGGCCATTGCTACTTCGCGCTGAAGGACGAGAACGCCAAGATCGAGGCGGTGATCTGGAAGGGCGTACACGGGCGCATGCGCTTCAAGCCCCAGGAAGGGCTCGAGGTGATCGCCACCGGCAAGCTCACCACCTATCCCGGCTCGTCGAAGTACCAGATCGTCATCGAGGCGATCGAGCCCGCCGGCGTCGGCGCGCTGATGGCGCTGATGGAAGAGCGCAAGAAGAAGCTCGCTGCCGAGGGCCTGTTCGACGAGGGGCGCAAGCAGCTTCTGCCGTGGCTGCCGGAAGTGATCGGCGTGGTCACCTCGCCGACCGGCGCCGTCATCCGCGATATCCTGCATCGGCTGGAGGATCGCTTCCCCCGCCACGTGCTGGTGTG
>JBEIPX010000451.1:0-2885 GCA_040376815.1 Bradyrhizobiaceae bacterium | reverse complement strand
GTGCTGGCCGCGTGTCGAAGCGGCGGCTGACGTCGTCGCCAGGGCCGCGGCCGGATCGGCGCCCGTCTACGGGATCAACACCGGATTCGGAAAACTCGCGTCGCAACGCATTCCTCCCGAGCAGACGGCGACGCTCCAGCGCAATCTGATCCTGTCGCATTGCTGCGGCGTTGGGCCGGCGACGCCATTGCCGATCGTCCGGCTGATGATGGCACTGAAGATCATCTCGCTTGGCCGCGCCGCTTCGGGCGTGCGCCCCGTGGTGATCGAGCAGCTTGAAGCGATGCTCGCGCGCGGGGTTTATCCGTATGTGCCGCAGCAAGGATCGGTCGGCGCGTCCGGCGATCTTGCGCCGCTTGCGCATATGACGGCGGTGATGCTCGGCGAAGCACCGGCCTATATCGAGGGCCAACTTGTCCCGGGCCGCGAAGCGCTCGCGGCGGCCGGATTGCACCCGATTGAACTCGGCCCGAAGGAAGGTCTTGCGCTCATCAACGGTACCCAGTTTTCCACGGCCTATGCCATCTGGGGTCTGCTGCAGGCGCATCGCCTTGCCACGACGGCCTTGATCACCGGCGCACTTTCCGTAGATGCGGCCATGGCGTCCACAACGCCATTCCGGCCGGAAATTCAAGCGCTGCGCGGGCATCGTGGGCAGATCGCAGCAGCAGCTACGCTGAGCACCCTGCTCGACGGCAGCAAGATTCGTGAAGCACATCTCGAAGGCGACGAGCGCGTGCAGGATCCATATTGCCTGCGCTGCCAGCCGCAGGTCGCCGGCGCGATACTGGACATTCTCGATGAGTCAGCGGGCACGCTCGCGATCGAAGCCAATGCGGTGACTGATAACCCGCTGGTTTTGATCGAGACCGGCGAGATCGTATCCGGCGGCAACTTCCACGCCGAACCCGTGGCGTTTGCAGCCGATCACATTGCGCTCGCACTTTCGGAAATCGGCGCGATCGCGGAGCGGCGCATCGCGACACTCGTCGATCCCGCGCTGAACTTCGGGCTGCCGCCGTTCCTCACCCGCGAGCCGGGCCTCAACTCCGGCTTCATGATCGCCGAGGTGACCGCAGCCGCGCTCTACGCCGAGAACAAGCAGCGCGCGGCGCCGTGCTCCATCGATTCAACGCCGACCAGCGCCAATCAGGAAGATCACGTCTCGATGGCCGCGCATGCCGCGCGGCGTCTGTCCGATATGTCCGATAACCTTGCGGCGATTCTCGGCATCGAATTGCTTGTCGCTGCCCAAGGCATCGAGCTGCGCGCGCCGCTGAAGACCAGCGACGCCTTGTCTGCCGTGATAGCCGCGCTCCGGCAGAAGGTCGCGCCGCTCGGCGCGGATCGCTACATGGCGGATGACCTTGCCGCCGCTGCCGCGCTTGTCACATCGCAACACCTTCCGGCCGCTGCACGCGCAGCGCTCGGCCGCGACCCCTTCCCTCAGCTTGCTTGATCGAGAGGCCATTCATGAATCGCCGCATTGACAACGCCCGCGTCATCCGCGCTCCGCGCGGAACGGAGATCAGCGCGAAAAGCTGGCTGACCGAAGCGCCGTTGCGCATGCTGATGAACAACCTCGATCCGGATGTCGCCGAGCGGCCGGGCGAGCTGGTCGTCTACGGCGGTATCGGCCGTGCTGCGCGCGACTGGAACAGCTTCGACAAGATTCTGACAGCGCTGAAGCAGCTCGACGCGGACCAGACGCTGATCGTGCAATCCGGCAAACCGGTCGGTGTGTTTCGCACGCACACGGACGCGCCGCGCGTGCTGATCGCGAACTCCAATCTCGTGCCGCACTGGGGCACGTGGGAGCATTTTCACGAACTCGATCGCAAGGGTCTGATGATGTACGGCCAGATGACGGCCGGCTCGTGGATCTACATCGGCAGCCAGGGCATCGTGCAGGGCACCTACGAGACGTTCGTCGAGGTTGGGCGGCGTCATTACAATGGCGATCTCTCCGGCAGATGGATTCTGACCGGAGGTCTTGGCGGCATGGGCGGCGCGCAGCCGCTCGCCGCAACGATGGCAGGTGCCTCGCTGCTGGCTGTCGAGTGTCAGCCGAGCCGCATCGAGATGCGGCTGAAGACCGGTTACCTGGACGTACAGGCCAAAAACCTCGACGAAGCACTGAAGATGATCGACGACGCCTGCCGCGCGAAGAAGCCGCTCTCGGTCGGCGTACTCGGCAACGCTGCCGAAATTTTCCCGGAACTGATGCGGCGCGGTGTGCGCCCCGACATCGTCACCGACCAGACCTCGGCGCACGATCCGGTCAACGGCTATCTGCCGAAGGGCTGGACCTTGTCCGAATGGGAATCGAAACGCGAGAGCGATCCCAAGGCGGTCGCGAAGGCTGCGCGCCTGTCGATGATCGAACACGTTCAGGCCATGCTCGACTTCCATCGCGCCGGTGTACCGACGCTCGATTACGGCAACAACATCCGCCAGATGGCGAAGGAAGAGGGCCTCGCCGACGCCTTCGACTTTCCGGGCTTCGTACCGGCATACATCCGCCCGCTGTTCTGCCGCGGCGTCGGCCCGTTCCGCTGGGCGGCGCTCTCCGGCGATCCGGAGGATATTTTCAAGACCGATGCCAAGGTGAAGGAGCTGCTGCCCGACAACAAGCACCTGCACAACTGGCTCGACATGGCGCAGAAGCGCATCAAGTTTCAGGGCCTGCCCGCGCGCATCTGCTGGGTCGGCCTCGGCGATCGCCATCGCATCGGCCTCGCCTTTAACGAGATGGTGGCGAAGGGCGAGCTGAAAGCGCCGATCGTGATCGGCCGCGATCACCTCGATTCCGGCAGCGTCGCCAGCCCAAACCGCGAAACCGAGGCGATGAAGGACGGCTCCGATGCCGTCTCCGACTGGCCGCT
>JBEIPX010000475.1:0-2701 GCA_040376815.1 Bradyrhizobiaceae bacterium | reverse complement strand
TCCAGCGCATGCACGAGCAGAATGCGATCGGCGGCCGCATCCGGCAGCGGCAACGAGAACTGATCGACCAGCGTCGCCAACGTCGGCCGCGCCGTCGGCCACTTCAGCACGCCCTGCGCGGCGGGCATCAGCGCGATGCAGCGCTCGGCATCTTCACGGAACAATCCGAGATAGGGCGTCGGATAGCCGAGACCAAACACGCGCAAGCCCTGCGCATCGGGCCAGCGCGCGTGAATGCCGCGATTGATCAGCCGCCGCGCGACCACGCCGAGCGGCTGCGAATAGAAATTGCGCAGATCGATTACGTCGATTGTCATCGACCCCGAATATAGCACAGATTGGCGATGCAGAGCGTCCGCAAATCCTTGCGGGCGCGTGAGCCATAGCCGCGCGCGGTCAACCTTAATGTCGCACTTCGTCGGCCCGGAAGGTTATGCTAAACGGGCGAAACAAGAAGCCGATACGATACGGAGACGACATGCCCGCCGAGATTCGCCTGTTCAATTGCCTGTCCGATAATTTCGGCTACCTGATCCACGATCCGGCCAGCAAGGCGACGGCGTCAATCGATGCCCCGGAAGCGGGACCGATCATCAAGGCGTTGCAGCGCGAGGGCTGGACGCTGACCGACATTCTGGTGACGCATCACCATGCCGATCACGTCGGCGGCGTCGCTGAACTGAAAGCGAAGTACAACTGCCGCGTCGTCGCGCCGCACGACAAGTCGACGAAGTACGCCAATGTCGACGAGCGCGTGAAGGAAGGCGACACGGTGCGCGTCGGCAACCTCTCCGCGCACGTGCTCGAAACGCCGGGCCACACCCTCGATCACGTTTCCTATATCTTCGATTCGGAGAACGCGGCTTTCGTCGCCGACACGCTGTTCTCGGTCGGCTGCGGCCGGGTGTTCGAAGGCACCTATCCGATGATGTGGCAATCGCTGCTGAAGCTGCGCGCGCTGCCGGATGCGACCCGCATCTACTGCGGCCACGAATACACGCTGTCGAACGTCAAGTTCGCGGCCGGTATCGACACCGGCAACGCGGCGCTGAAGGCGCGCGCCGAGCAGGTGGCGAAGCTGCGCGCCGCCAATCAGCCGACGGTGCCGACGACGCTCGGCGAGGAGAAAGAAACCAACATCTTCCTGCGCGCGGATGCGCCATCTGTCGCCGCGGCCCTCGGTATGGCGGGTAAGCCAGCGGCCGACGTATTCGGCGAACTGCGCGAACGCAAGAACCGGTCGTGACGGACGCGAACTCCTCGCTCAGTTCCGCCGAGATCATCGCGCGGCTCGGCCTCGCGCCGCATCCGGAAGGCGGCCACTACCGCGAAACGTTTCGCGACGGGCGGCGCGACAGCAACGGACGCGCGTACTCGACCGCGATCTACTTCCTGCTGGCGGAAGGCGAACGCTCGCACTGGCATCGCGTCGATGCGGTCGAGACCTGGCACTACTATGCCGGCGCCCCGCTGGCACTCCGGATCGCGACCGATCAAAGCACGGCGACAATCCTGCTTGGCGCCAACATCATCGCCGGCGAGCTGCCGCAAGCGATCGTCCCCACTGGTGCATGGCAGGCCGCGGAAAGCCTCGGCGAATGGACGCTGGTCGGATGCACGGTCGCGCCGGGCTTCGAGTTTTCAGGATTCGAGCTCGCACCTCTGGATTGGCGTCCGAAGGTCTGAGGCCTCGAACGCCCTCAGGATTTGCCGCGCAGCAGGTCACGCGCTGCGATCAACCCACCGCCCGCGATCAATACTGCCGCGATCAGAAGCGCCCACGACGGCTTCGCATAGCCGACCAGAATAAGAAAACCTGTCGACAGCAACGGCGTCGCGTAGGATGCCGCGCCGAGCACGCGGATATCCCCGCGCTTCATGCCGATATCCCAGGCAAAGAACGCAGCGCCGACCGGACCGATGCCCAGCGCTGCGACCGCCAGCCACTGCCCAGGCGTCTCCGGCCAGACTGTCGTTTCGATCGCAAGATGGATGATCGCCGAGAGAATCGCCGTCGCAAGGCAGAAGCCCGCGACCGCGTCGGTCGGTACCGACGCCATGCGCCGCGACAGCACCGAATAGGCCGCCCACACGAACGCCGCGATGAAAGCTGCGAAAAGTCCCGGCAGTTGTCCCGGCTGATAGCTGATGGAGCTGTTGCCGGCGAATAGCACGACCGTTCCGACAAGACCCAGTACCGCGCCAATGACGTGATGCTTCGCCAGCCGCTCGCCCGGCAGAAAGGACGAGAACAGCACGATCAGCAGCGGCCAGAGATAGTTGAGAAGTCCGGCTTCCGCTGGAGGTGCCAGGCGCAGCGCGATGAAGTACAGCGCGTGGTAGCCGAACAGCCCGCCGATGCCGAGCGCCCATGCCGCAAACGGCTGACGCCAGGCACCCCACCCTTCCGGCCGCCGCAGCCACGCGACGGGTCCGATCATCGCACCGATCACGAACGTCATCGCCGCGAGCTGGAACGGCGGAATCTTCCCCGTTGCGACAGTCAATGCGGCGAGCAGCGACCACATCAGAATCGATGTGAGCCCGATCAGCGTGGCGGTGGAGGAGGTCATTTCTTCTCTGTCAATGCGAGGAGGCGTAGCCGACGAAGCAATCCATCCATTCTTGCCTTACTATGGATTGCTTCGCTTCGCTCGCAATGACGGGAGAGAGGCGATCATCTCACACCATGTACTGGCCG
>JBEIPX010000136.1:0-7530 GCA_040376815.1 Bradyrhizobiaceae bacterium | reverse complement strand
GTGGGGGCAGAGCGCGTTCTCGAACTTCTCCGTCGTGCCGCCCGGCACCGGCATCTGCCATCAGGTCAACCTCGAATACCTCGCGCAGACGGTCTGGACCAAAAAGCAGAAGATGACGGTCGGCAAGAAGACCGGCATGTTCGAGGTCGCCTATCCCGATACGCTCGTCGGTACCGACTCGCACACCACCATGGTCAACGGTCTCGCCGTGCTCGGCTGGGGCGTCGGCGGTATCGAGGCGGAAGCCGCAATGCTTGGCCAGCCGCTGTCGATGCTGTTGCCTGAAGTGATCGGCTTCAAGCTCAAGGGCCAGCTCAAGGAAGGCGTGACCGCGACCGACCTCGTGCTCACCGTGACGCAGATGCTGCGCAAGAAGGGCGTGGTCGGCAAGTTCGTCGAATTCTTCGGCCCGGGCCTCGACTTCATGTCGGTGGCGGACAAGGCCACGATCGGCAACATGGCGCCGGAGTATGGCGCGACCTGCGGTTTCTTCCCGGTCGACAAGGAGGCGCTCAGCTATCTCAAGACGTCGGGCCGCGCCGCGCCTCGCGTGGCACTGGTCGAGAAGTACGCCAAGGCGCAGGGCATGTTCCGCACTTCGGCCACTCCCGATCCGGTGTTCACCGAGATTCTCACGCTCGACCTCGCCGAAGTTGTTCCGTCGATGGCCGGACCGAAGCGCCCCGAGGGACGCGTCGCGCTCGAACTCGTCGCCGACGGTTTCTCGACGGCGATGGAGACCGAATACAAGAAGGCGGCGGATGGCGCGAAGCGGTTCGCGGTCGAAAACCGCAACTTCGATCTCGGCCATGGCGACGTTGTCATCGCCGCGATCACCTCGTGCACCAACACCTCGAACCCGAGCGTGCTGATCGGTGCGGGCCTGCTCGCGCGTAACGCCGCCGCAAAGGGCTTGAAGGCGAAGCCGTGGGTGAAGACCTCGCTCGCGCCGGGCAGCCAGGTGGTTGCCGAGTATCTCTCGAACTCCGGCCTGCAGAAGGACCTCGACAAGGTTGGCTTCAATCTCGTCGGTTTCGGCTGCACCACCTGCATCGGCAACTCCGGTCCGCTGCCGGAGGAGATTTCGAAGTCGATCAACGACAACGGCATCGTCGCCGCCGCCGTGCTCTCGGGTAACCGCAACTTCGAAGGCCGCGTCAGCCCGGACGTGCAGGCGAACTATCTTGCCTCGCCGCCGCTGGTCGTGACCTACGCGCTCGCCGGCACCGTGACCAAGGACCTGACCAAGGAGCCGCTTGGCACCGGCAAGGACGGCAAGCCGGTCTACCTCAAGGACATCTGGCCGACGACGAAGGAGATCAACGCCTTCATCAAGAAGTACGTCACCTCGACGATCTTCAAGAAGAAGTATGCCAACGTGTTCAAGGGCGATACCAACTGGCGCAAGATCAAGACCGTATCGAGCGAGACCTATCGCTGGAACATGAGCTCGACCTACGTGCAGAACCCGCCGTACTTCGAGGGCATGAAGGCGAAGCCCGATCCGGTCACCGATGTCATCAATGCGCGAATCCTCGCGCTGTTCGGCGACAAGATCACGACCGACCACATCTCTCCGGCCGGTTCGATCAAGCTGACCTCGCCCGCCGGCAAGTATCTTTCGGAGCATCAGGTTCGCCCAGCGGACTTCAACCAGTACGGGACGCGCCGCGGCAACCATGAAGTGATGATGCGCGGCACGTTCGCCAACATCCGCATCAAGAACTTCATGATGAAGGGCGCGGACGGCAACATTCCCGAAGGGGGCATGACCAAGCACTGGCCCGACGGCGAATCGATGTCGATCTACGACGCCGCGATGAAGTATCAGCAGGAGAGCGTACCGCTGGTTGTTTTCGCGGGTGCGGAATACGGCAACGGCTCGTCACGCGACTGGGCGGCGAAGGGTACGCGGCTGCTCGGTGTTCGCGCGGTGATCTGCGAAAGCTTCGAGCGCATCCATCGTTCGAACCTCGTCGGGATGGGCATCCTGCCGCTGACGTTCGAGGATGGCACGTCGTGGAAGTCGCTCGGCCTGAAGGGTGATGAGCAGGTAACCATTCGCGGCCTCCAGGGCGATCTGAGGCCGCGGCAGAAGCTGTCGATCGAGATCGCGGGTTCCGGCGGTCAGGTTCAGCGCGTCCCGCTGCTTTGCCGCATCGACACGCTCGACGAGCTCGAGTACTTCCGCAACGGCGGCATCCTGCAGTATGTGATCCGCCAGCTTGCGGCCTGATATGCCACAGTCTCACCGCGAAGTGAGTGGCAGGTGATTGGGGGGCGGCCTATGACAAGGTCGCCTTCTCGTCCTTCGGGGACCGGTGACAGTTCCTTGCGGAGACCAATGCGATGAGCGGTGAGCGCGGCTTGATGCCGGTATCGTCGAGTGGCCTCTCGCGCTGGGGGATTGCTGCCGGAGTGATGGCGATGGTCGTCGGTGCGAGTCCCGCGATCGCCGGAGATCCAAGAGCGGTCGTCGAACTCTTCACCTCGCAGGGCTGCTCCTCGTGTCCGGCCGCCGACAAACTGCTCGGCGAACTCGCCAAGGATTCCTCGATCATCGCGATCAGTTTGCCGATCGACTACTGGGACTATCTCGGCTGGAAGGACACGCTGGCAGATCCGCGCTTCAGCAAACGTCAGAAGGCTTATTCGCTCGTGCGCGGCGATCGTGAGGTCTACACGCCGCAGGTCATCGTCAACGGGACGGTGCATGTGCTCGGCAGCGATCGCAACAGCATCGAAAGCGCGATAGTGTCGACGCGCAAGACGTCCGCTACGATGTCGGTGCCTGTGACGATGGCGGTTGCGAACGGCAAACTTAACGTGTCGGTGCCGGCGTCGAAGAGCGAAACCGAGAGCGGCGAGATCTGGGCGTGCGCGGTTTCTCGGTCGGTGCCGATCTCCATCGGCCGCGGCGAGAATCGCGGACGCGAAGTCACTTACACCAACGTCGTTCGCAACGTGCTGAAGGTCGGCGACTGGAACGGCAAGGCGGGAAGCTGGAGCGTTCCGCTGGAGAACATCGTGCAGGACGGTGTCGATGCCGTCGTGGTGTTCGTGCAGGACGGCAATCGCGAGAAGCCGGGTCCGATGAAGGGCGCAGCCTACACCGCGCTCAAGTAGAATTTCCTCATCTCAGTACGGATGGAATTTTGGCCGCCGCAGCCGCGCCGTCGGACGACCTCGTCGTCAGACATGCCAAAAAGAAAGACATGCCAAAAAGAAAAAGACCAGCTTGCGCTGGTCTGAGGCGTAGTTGGGGTCACCGCGACGAGGCCCGATCCTGACATCCCCGGGGGGCTGGGGGCTGAGGAATCCGGTTCTGAAAGAACCGGGCCGTCGCAGTGATTGAAAGTTCTCAATGCACGGCGGCGGTCGATTGGCGCAAATCGGGCCTTATTATGATTTTTCCAAACGATGACCCCGAGGGAGACTTGCAGGAAGGTCGCGACAGGCCGATCATGCACGCGTATTCCGCAAAAGTGGGTACCGGTTTTGCGATCAGAATACGCGCTGAGTTATCGATTGGTGCATTTTCTGGCGGCTAACCGGTTTCCACTTAGCCGAAAAATGCACCGCGGATGACAGGAGAAGCCCATGAGTTCAGTCACAGGGGATACTGAGCCCGGCGAGATTCGCGGGGCGGAGCGTGCAGCCGCAGCCACCGCCCCGGCACCTCAACGCGTCACCTTCAACCGCCTCGAACTCAACCGCATCCTCAATCTCTATGGCCGCATGGTCGCCGATGGCGAATGGCGCGATTACGCCATCGACTTCATGAAAGATCGCGCCGTGTTCTCGGTTTACCGGCGCGCTTCGGAAGTGCCGATTTACCGCATCGAGAAGGATCCAAGTCTCGCGCGGCGTCAGGGCGCCTACAGCGTCATCTCCGCAGGCGGCTTCACCCTTCGACGCGGCAACGATCTCGACCGCGTGCTGCTGGCGATCGACCGCAAGCTCGCGGTGGTTTGATCAGCTGCGTTCCACGGGCGCTATGGTGCCGCCCTCGCCAAGCGCACGTTGCATCATCACCGTGTCGAGCCAGCGGCCGAACTTGAATCCGACATTGCGATGAATGCCGATCAGTTCGAACCCCGCGCGGGTGTGAACCGCGATCGAGCCGGCGTTGGCGGAATCTCCAATCACCGCGATCATCTGGCGAAAGCCGCTCCGTGTGCTCCGGGCGATCAGCTCGTTGAGCAGCACGATGCCCATGCCCCGGCGCTGCGCCTCCGGCGCGAAGTAGACGGAGTTCTCGACCGTGAAACGGTAGGCCGGCCGCGGCCGGTACGGTCCGGCGTATGCGTAGCCCAGCACAGTCTCGCCTTGAGCGGCGACCAGGTAGGGATAGCCGCCCTCCGTCAGCTTGCCGAAGCGCTCGGTCATCTCGGCGAGATCGGGCGGCTCGAGCTCGAAGGTCGCCGTGCCGGTACGCACGGCGTAGGCGTAGATGGCAGTGATGGCGCGAAGGTCTTCCGAAGTCGCAGGTCTGATATCGAAATCGGGCATGTCACGAATTGTCACGAGAGGGAGATGCGATCATGCCTTCCCGCGGTGCCGTTGCAAACAAAAACCCCGGCCTTTCGGCCGGGGTTTGAACATTCGAGCTATGTCCTGACTTACTCGCGCTGTCCGAGCAGCTGCAGCAGCAGCGTGAACAGGTTGATGAAGTTCAGGTAGAGCGACAGTGCGCCGGTGATGGCCGCACGTTCTGCGACTTCGCCGCCTTGGCCGGCGTAGCCGTAGATGTAGTCGTTCTTCAGCCGCTGGGTATCCCAGGCGGTGAGGCCTGCGAACACCAGCACGCCGACCACCGACACGATGAACTGCAGCATCGTCGAGGCCAGGAACAGGTTCACGAGGCTCGCGATGATGATGCCGAACAGGCCCATCATCAGGAACGACCCCATGCCGCTCATGTCACGCTTCGTGGTGTAGCCGTAGAGGCTCAGCGCACCGAACGTCGCCGCCGTGATGAAGAACACGCGCACGATCGAGGTGTGCGTGTACACCAGGAAGATCGACGACAGCGAGATGCCCATCAGCGCCGCGAAGGCCCAGAACAGCAGCTGCGCGGTCGCCGGACGAAGCCGGTTGATGCCGAACGAAATGGCGAACACCATCGCCAGCGGGGCGAGGATGAACAGCCACTTCAGCGGGCTGACGAACATCGTGTAGCCGAACGGCGTCAGGTACTGGCCGCTCTTCATTGCGATGGACGCGCCGGCCGCCGACTTGGCGGCGGCTGACGGATCGCCCGTCACGGCCCACATGTACACACCGAGCGCGGCGAAGCCGGTGATGGCCAGACCGATCGTCATGTAGTTGTAGATCTTGAGCATGTATGCGCGCAGGCCCGCATCGACGGCGGCGGCGTCGCGGGTGGCGGCACGGCCGAACGGGGACGTACCCGAAGCGGCGTAGTTGCGATCAAAGTCCGACATGGTCGAAACTCCGTTTCCGTTGTTGTCCAGACTCCGCTAAAGGGCGAGCAGAGCCGGAGCGAATTTCTCTTCAGGAGCCTTGCGATCAACGCCGGATGTCCGGCGGGAGCGGGTCAGCGCCTAAACCCGTTGCACATGTGGGAAATTAACACACTGACTGCAAGCTTCAACGCGCGGCTGAATGTCGCGCGACGTACACGGCAAACTGTAGTGTAGCAGTGAAACTGCCCGCATTTGCTACAAATTTCGCAGGACCGTGGCTGCTTTTTGGTTAAGAGCGACCAGCGTTCCAACCAGCCCGAGACCAACTGTCACGGCCAATGCAACAGCCACCACCGCGGCGGCGCTGTCGGCCTGCCACACGAAGGTCAACGTCATTAGCCGGCTGACGATCAGCCAGGCGGCCACCGAACCGGCGATAACGGCGAAAACGGCCGTTGAAATGCCGATCATCATGTATTCCAGCGCGTAGGCGCCGATCAGCCGGCCGCGGGTGGCCCCCAGCGTCTTCAGGATCACGGCGTCATAAACCCGGTGGCGGTGGCCGGCGGCAAGCGCACCCCCCAGCACGAGAATGGCCGCAATCAGGGTGACGGAACTCGCTCCGCGAATCGCGAGCACGAGGTTGTTGATCACGGTGCCGACCGTCTGGATCGCGTCGCGGACCCGGACCGACGTGACCATCGGGAAGGCCTCGGCGACCGACTTGATGATGTCCGCATCGTGCGCCGGGCTCGGCTTGTCCTCCGACAATGTAGCGAGGTGGGTGTGCGGGGCGCCTCGGAAGGCATTTGGCGAGAATACCAGGACGAAGTTGATGCCGAGGCTCTGCCAGTCGATGACCCGCAGGTTGGCGATTGTCGCCGGGATATCGCGGCCGAGGACGTTGACCACGATCGGATCGCCGACCTTGAGCCCAAGCCCGTCGGCCACCCGCTTTTCCAGAGAAACGAGCGGCGGTCCGTTGTAGTTCGAATCCCACCACTGACCCGCCACGATCTTGGAGCCGCGCGGTATCTCATTCGTGTAGGTCAGGCCACGGTCGCTTTGCAGCACCCACTTGGAGTCCGGCGTTGCTTTGAGGTCTTCGGCCTTCATGCCGCCCGCCGACATGATGCGCCCGCGCAGCATCGGCACCCGCTCGATGTGGGCGTCCGGCGCCTGCTTTTGCAGGAACGTGTTGAAGCGATCGGCCTCGTTCGAGGGGATGTCCATGAAGAAGAACGATGGCGAGTGGTCGGGCAGGGTGGCGATGAACTGCCGGCGCAGGTTGCCGTCGATCTGCGTGATCGTCACAAGCACGGCGAGCCCGAGCCCGAGCGACATCACGACCGACGGCGTCAGCGCGCCGGGGCGGTGGATGTTGGCGATCGCAAGCCGCAGCATGGTGATGCGCGGGCGTGGCAAGCGCTTGGCGGTCGCCATCAGCAGGGTGGCGACGCCGCGCAACAGCACGAACACCAGCGCGGAGGACGCAACGAAGATCGCCGCCACGCGCTTGTCGTAGGCAAGGCCGATCGCGACTGCGACCAGCGCGGCGATGACGACGGCCATCAGCAGGATATAGCGGCGGCGCGGCCAGCGCGATTGCCCGGCGACCATGTCGCGGAACAGGGCCGCGACCGGAACATCATGCACGCGCGCCAGCGGCCAGAGCCCAAATGCCAGCGCCGTCAGCAGGCCGTAGACGAGCGACAGCAGCAACTCACCGGGCTGCAACGAGGCTTCCAGCGGCAGCGGCAGGATTTTCCCGAAGACCGCCGAGATGACGAAGGGAAGCGACGCGCCGAGGACGAGGCCGATGATCGATCCGGCCACAGCCAGCACCGCCACCTGCGTCAGGTAGATCGCGAAAACATCGCGGCCGGTCGCGCCGAGCGCCTTGAATGTGGCGATGACGTCGCGGCGGCGGTCGAGGTGGCTCTTCACGGCGTTGGCGACTCCGACACCGCCGACCAGCAGCGCCGCGAGGCCGACGAGCGTCAGGAATTCGGTGAAGCGGGCGATGTTGCGCTCGAGCTGCGGCGAGGCGTTCGCGCGTGAGCGGACTTCCCAGCCGGCTTCAGGCAAAGCCTTGCGCGTC
>JBEIPX010000292.1:0-4559 GCA_040376815.1 Bradyrhizobiaceae bacterium | reverse complement strand
CGTAATCTTCCCTCTCCCCTTCTGGGAGAGGGTGGCGAGAATGAGCGAACGCGAAATTCGAGCCGGGTGAGGGGTATTCGAGGCAGAGTGCCGGACAGAACCCCTCACCCGCCTTCGCTCATTTCATTCGCTCAGGCACCCTCTCCCACAAGGGGAGAGGGGAAGTGCGCTTGCCGCACCGCTCATCCGCTGCTAACCCGATGTCGCATTTGTCGCTCGTTGTCGCGCGACAAAACATGACATCGAGCAACATGTCCGACAAACCGAAAAAACCCCAGAAGCTGAAGGCCCGCCTGCCGCGCGGGCTGGAGGATCGCGGTCCCGCCGCGATCGCCGCCACGCGCGCGATGACGGAGAAAATCCGCGAGGTCTACGAGCGCTACGGCTTCGAGCCGGTGGAAACGCCGGCAATGGAATTTACCGACGCGCTCGGCAAGTTCCTGCCCGATCAGGACCGGCCGAACGAAGGCGTGTTCTCGTTCCAGGACGACGACGAGCAGTGGATCTCGCTGCGCTACGATCTCACCGCGCCGCTCGCGCGCTATGTCGCGGAAAATTTCCAGCAGCTCGCGCTGCCCTATCGCAGCTATCGCGCGGGCTATGTCTTCCGCAACGAGAAGCCGGGCCCCGGCCGCTTCCGCCAGTTCATGCAGTTCGATGCCGATACGGTCGGCAGCGCGTCGCCCGCGGCCGATGCCGAGATGTGCATGATGGCGGCCGACACCATGGAAGCGCTCGGCATTCCGCGCGGGCAGTATGTGGTGAAGGTCAACAACCGCAAACTGCTCGATGGTCTCATGGAGGAAATCGGGCTCGGCGGTGACGACAATGCGGGACGCCGGCTGATCGTGCTGCGGGCCATGGACAAGCTCGACAAGTTCGGTCCTGAAGGTGTGCGGCTGCTTCTCGGCGAAGGCCGCAAGGACGAGAGCGGCGACTTTACCAAGGGCGCGGGGCTGACGCCGCCGAACGCCGACGCCGTGATCGCCATGCTGGCTGGAAGCGGCTTTCGCAACTCGGACAAGACCTACGCACCGGCAACGGAAGCGGGCCTGAGCGAACTCGAATCGATCGAGCAACTCGTGCGGACAGCCGGCTACGGTGAAGATCGCATCAAGATCGACCCCTCGGTCGTTCGCGGCCTCGAATACTACACCGGTCCTGTTTACGAAGCTGAGTTGCTGCTCGATACCAAGGATGAGAAGGGCCGTCCGGTGCGCTTCGGTTCGGTCGGTGGTGGCGGACGCTACGACGGACTCGTGTCGCGCTTCATGGGACAACCGGTGCCGGCGACTGGGTTCTCCATCGGCGTCTCGCGGCTTCAAGCCGCGCTGACCATGCTCGGCAAGATCGATACCAAGCCGGTACCCGGACCTGTTGTCGTGACCGTCTTCGGACCGGAGAGTGTGCCGAGCGCGCAGCAGCTCGTGTCGGCGCTTCGCAAAGAAAATATTCGCGCGGAAATGTATCTTGGCAGCGCCAAGCATGGCATCGGCCAGCAGCTGAAGTATGCCGACAAACGCAATGCCCCCGTCGCCATCATTCAGGGCTCCGACGAACGCGAGCGCGGCGAAGTGCTGATCCGCGACCTGATCGCGGGTTCAGCGCCGAGCGATGCGACCGATCGCGACGCGCACTTGAAGAAGCAGGCGGAGGCGCAAGTCGCGGTGAAGATGGACGGATTTATCCAGGCCGTGCGCGATGTGCTGGCGCGGCACAATGTGAAGTGGTGATGCGTGCAGTTCGACACCAAGATCGCCATCGTCATCCGCACCGATCTCGAAGCCTGGCAGAAGCTCAACGTCGCCGCGTTTCTCGCCAGCGGCATCGCCGCCGCGTTTCCCGGCTGCATCGGTGAGCCATATCAGGATGCTTCGAACACCAACTATCACGCGCTGATCGGCCAGCCGATCCTGATCTACGGTGCCGACCGCGCCCAGCTCTCACGCGCACTGGAGCGTGCGATTGCGCGCGACGTGAAGGCGGCGGTCTATACCGAGGATATGTTCACGACGACGCACGACGCCGCCAACCGCGAAGTCGTGAAGGCAGTGGCGCGACCCGATCTCAATCTCGTGGGGCTGGCGTTCCGCGCCGAGCGGAAAGTGATCGACAAGATCGCGGACGGGCTGAAATTTCATACCTGACGGGCTGGCAGCGGTTTTGCCATCGGCAAAAATCCATGCCTTAAGTTTGCTGCAACAATTCAACGAACCGAACACGGAGCATCCGATGCCTGAAATTACCGTGAGCATGGCCGAAGGCCGTACCGACGAGCAGAAGGCCGGCATGATGCGCGACATCACGCAGGCGCTGGTGAAGAATCTCGGCGTCGATGCCGAAGCCGTCGTGATCCAGATCAATGAAGCGCCGCTCAAACACAAGATGAAGGGCGGCAAGACCTTCGTTGAGCGCAAGGCTGCGGCGAAGTAACCCGTCCGCGCCATTGCCCATGATCAATCCGATGACCAGCATCACGCCCGGCCTCACCGCCGAGCGCACTGAGACGGTCGAGCGTCATATGACGGTCGGCCATTTCGTGCCGGGGATGCCCTTCGTCTACGCCACGCCGATGATGATCCTGCTGATGGAGATGACCTCGGGCGACGCGATCAATCCGCATCTGCCGCAGGGCTTCGCCAGCGTCGGCATGGAGGTGAACATCCGCCACCTCGCCGCGACGCCGGTGGGCCGCCTGGTGCGCGCCACCGCGAAGGTGATCGAGGTCGACGGACGGCGCGTGAATTTCGAAGTCGCGGTCTACGACGGCGAGCGCAAGATCGGCGAGGGCACACATCGCCGCGGTGTCATCGACACGGCGCAGTTCAAATCGCGGTTCGGCGCGGATTGAAGCTGAAGTCGCTCAGTAGCGGACGCGCAGTGTCGGCGGCGCAGGCGGCACCCAGATGCAGGCGAACGAAATATAGCCGCCGTAGACGGGCTGCACGGCGAGCGGCTTCACCACCTTGCCGTAGCTTGCGCAATGATTGACGGCCATCGCCTTGACGTCGGCCTGGCCGACGAGGTTGTAGGAGATGATGCCGCCGGTATCGTTGCCCTTGAACGGCGGCACGTAATAAGCCTGCGCAACGCCCGCGCTCAATCCGCTCGCCGCCAAGACCGTCATCACGACCGCCACCATCATCCGCATGTTCTGCTCCGGCACCAACGCTCAATCCAATCGAGTCGGAAGTGTAGAGGGCAGCAAGCCTGAGAGGAAGCGCGGATGGCAGGGAAAACCGATGTTGTCTGCGGGTGTTGCCGCGCTGCACTTGACCCGGCGCGGCCTTCGCGGCACCGTCCGGCGCAACGTCATCGGGTGGGGCGCACCATGCGCAAGATCAGGCTTTTTGTGCGGTTTGTTCGGTCGGGCGCTGCGGTGCTGGCCCTGGTCGCGCTCTGCGGCGCGTTCGGCGGCATGGCGACGCCCGCGCAGGCGGCGAACCCGCTCGAAATGAACTTCTGGCTTTCCGGCCCGCGCTACGATGGCAACCTGCCGCCGTGCGAAGCCATGCTGGATCGCATCCAGTCGCGCTTTGCGCAAAAGGAAGGCAAGTTCTGGAATTCTGATCTCCAGATCACCGGCTTCGCCGATGTGCGTGAAATAGCTTACCGCGTGTGGGAGCCGAACAGCATCCCGCGCCGCTTCTGCACGGCGCGCGCGATGATCAGCGACGGCAAGCCGCGCGTGGTCAACTATTCGCTGATCGAAGACGGCGGTCTCGCCGGCTACGGCACCGGCCTCGAATTCTGCGTGGTCGGCCTCGATCGCAACTGGGCCTACAATCCCGCCTGCAAGGCCGCGCGCCCCTAAAGGCTTTTCCACGCCCGACGGGTGGGTGCAAATTTGTTCTTGAAATGTTCTATTCTGGAGGCTAGCCTTTTCCCGTCTGGGTTGAGGGAGCGTATCGCCATGAAAGCTACGACCGAAGCTGCGACCGAAACGGTGCTGGACCGGGTTTTCCGCAAACTGATGTCCCTCCGGCTGATCGTCATTGCCCTCCTGGGGCTTGTCATCGCAACTCCCGTCACCGCGCAGGACCGGCGTCAGAACGCGCCGGGCGAGTTCGATTTCTACGTTTTGGCGCTATCGTGGTCGCCGTCGTTCTGCGAAGCGGCCAGCGAGCGCGGCAATACCGGACGTTCGCAGCAGATCCAGTGCGGCGGGCGGCCATACTCCTTCGTGGTGCATGGCCTGTGGCCGCAATACGATCGCGGCTTTCCGAACTACTGCCAGCGCCCAGCACCGCGGCTCGACCGCAACGTGATGGCCTCGATGCTCGATCTGATGCCGGCGCCGGGTCTCGTTTACAGCCAGTGGGACAAGCACGGGACCTGCTCCGGCCTCAGCGCGCGGCCCTACTTCGAGGCCATCCGCAAGGCGCGCGCGGCCGTGAAGATTCCGGAAGAGTATCTTGATCTCGCCGATCCCAAGCTCGCCGCGCCTGACGATATCGAGCAGGCCTTCATCAAGGCCAATCCCGGCTTGAGCAGCTCGGCGATCTCGGTGGTGTGCGACAGCAAGCGGCTCAGCGAAGTGCGCATCTGCATGAGCAAGG
>JBEIPX010000173.1:0-6483 GCA_040376815.1 Bradyrhizobiaceae bacterium | reverse complement strand
CTCCGCTTCAAAAGCGCCCTCGAGAAGCGCCCCTCACGAACAGGACGATGAAGAATATATTCCTAGATCGGAAAATGTCAAGGGAGTGCCGTCATTGCGAGGAGGCGAAGCCGACGAAGCAATCCACGCCTTGGCTAGACTAGATTGCTTCGCTTCGCTCGCAATGACGGTAAGTGAGAGAGAGCCTCACTCGAGATCGGCGATATCGTCTTCCAGGATAGCCATCTGGAACTGGAACGAACGATCGTCGTCCTCGTCGTCGACGAACAGCACGCCGATGAATTCCTCGCCGATATAAACTTCCGCCGAGTCATCCTTCTTCGGACGCGGCACGACGCGGATCTTCGGATTGCCGAACACCTTCTTCAGATAGGCGTCGAGTTTCCTGACTTCCTGAACGTCCACGGCAGCTCTCCAAGATGATGTGTCACGGTGCGCGGCGATGCAGCACATACGCGCTGTCGCGGGCTCATCGCCCGATGCTCACGCCGACCGCTGCTGTAGACCATTTCCGGCGAAGGGGAAACAGCTTTGCCGCGCCCTCACCATCAAAACCGCACCATCAAACTGCGAGAATCCAGTGACTAGAGTCCCGTCGCGTTCAGCATCTGGTTCATGGTGCGCGACGGCTCAGCGCAGCCCGCCTCGCCGACCACGCGCGCCGGCACGCCGGCGACGGTGACGTTGTTGGGAACCGGCTTCACCACCACGGAGCCCGCGGCGATGCGCGCGCAGTGGCCGACCTCGATGTTGCCGAGGATTTTCGCGCCGGCGCCGATCAGCACGCCATGGCAGATTTTCGGATGGCGGTCCTCGTTCTCCTTGCCGGTGCCGCCGAGGGTGACGCCGTGCAGGATCGAGACGTCGTCCTCGATCACCGCCGTCTCGCCGCAGACGAAGCCGGTGGCGTGGTCGAGGAAGATGCCGCGGCCGATGCGGGCGGCCGGATTGATGTCGACCTGGAAGGCGGCCGACGAGCGGCTTTGCAGGTAGTAGGCGAAATCCTTGCGGCCGTTCTTGAACAGCCAGTGCGCGAGACGATGGGTCTGCAGCGCATGGAAGCCCTTGAAGTAGAGCAAGGGATCGATGAAGCGCGAGGTCGCCGGATCGCGATCGTAGACCGCGACAAGATCGGCGCGGAACATGTTGCCCAGATCCGGCTCGGCGCGCAGCGCGTCGTTATACGCCTGCCGGATCAGGTCGCCCGAGAGCGCGGCATGATCGAGGCGCTCGACGAGGCGATGCACGACGGCCGCTTCGAGTCTGTCGTGATGCAGGATCGACGAATAGATGAAGGTCGCGAGTTCGGGTTCGCGCCGCACGATATCTTCGGCTTCCTCGCGGATGCGATTCCAGACCGGATCGAGCGCGGATACCTTTTGCGGATTGATGTTCTGTACGGCCATGATGCTCTCGCGAATTTCACCGATCGATGGAGGGTTCAGCCTATACCATGATGCGGATTTCTGAACCGCCACACTGAAGTGGTCGGCGTTTCCGTGAAATCAAGATGAACGGACTTGACCACGGCCGGTCCTGCCCGGTCACACGACATTTTCTTTGCTGATGCCTGACATATCATCATTCGATCCTGTGCCACCGGTTCGCGACCGCTACAACCATTCGGCTACTTGCCTTCGTTCCCGAATTGTTGAACGATAGTGATGGCCGGGGAAAAATACCATTCATACCAAGAGCTTAATCCTTCCAAGGACGGGGCTGGCATCTGCCGGCATAGCCGCGCTTGTGATTCCGCTGCTGCTGATCGCCCCGGCATTGTGGAATGGTTACCCGCTTCTGCAGTGGGATACCGGGGGTTACCTCGCCCGCTGGTATGAGGGCTACCTCGTGCCGAGCCGCTCCACCGTGTTCGGCCTCTATTTGCACATCGGCCAGTCATCCTACTTCTGGATCAATCTCGGCGTGCAGGCCTTCGCGACGCTGTGGACCATGCTGATCGCGTTGAACGGCTTCGGCATCGCGCGGCCCTGGAAGATCGTCGCGGTCGCAAGCGTGCTGTGCGTCACCACGGCGCTGCCATGGCTGACGAGCCTGCTCCTCACCGATATCTACGCCGGCCTCGCGACGCTCGCGGTGATGCTGCTGGTCTTGCAGGCGGCGCGGCTGTCCACCGCGGAGAAGATTTTTCTCTGGGTAGTGATCGCGTTCTCGGCGGCGAGCCACAGCGCGACGCTGGCGATGCTGCTCGGGCTGTGCCTGCTCGGCGCGATCGCAAAACCGTTCCTGCGCGCGCGCATCTCCGGCAAGGGACTTTGGCAGTGCGTCGCCAGCATGGCCGCGGGCGCGGTGCTGCTGGTCGCCACGAACTATGCGTTCTCCGGCACGGTCGCCTGGACGCCCGGCGGCCCCAGCATCGCGTTCGGCCGCATGATGCAGGACGGCATCGTCGCGCGATACCTCGACGATCACTGCGCGACCGAAAAGCTGAAGCTGTGTCCGCACCGTCACGAACTGCCCGCGACCGCCGATCAGTTCCTGTGGGGCAAGAGCGTGTTCAACTCGCTCGGCCGCTTCCAGGGACTCGGCGACGAGATGGCGCATATCGCCTGGCGCTCGCTGATCGAATATCCCGGCATGCAGGTGAAGACCTCCCTGATCTCCACTGCGAAGCAGCTGACGATGGCCGGAACCGGCGACGGCGTTCACAACGGCATCGGCCATACCTACGGCATCTTCGAGCGCTACCTGCGCGGACAGCTGAAGCCGCTGCGTGTGGCGCACCAGCAGCAGGGCCGCCTCGACTTCACAGCCATCAACTGGCTGCATGTCCCCGTCGCGCTCGGATCGGCGCTGATGCTGGTTGTCATTATCGGCCTGGCGGTCTGGCGGCGGAAAGCCGACGATCTCTCCCTCTTCGCAGCGGCTGCGGCCGTGTCGATCCTCGGCAATGCCTTCATCTGCGGCGCGCTCTCCGGCCCGCACGATCGCTACGGCGCGCGCATGGCCTGGCTCGCCACCTTCGTCGTGCTGATCGCCATCGCGCGCTGGATGGACTGGCACGACGACAAGAGCGCCGCTACCCCGTCAGCGTAACCACGAGCCGCGGCAGCATCCGTCCCGGGATCGATCCCGACGGCACCTCGCCGTCGAGCCGCGCGCCCATCCGCTGATAGAACGCAGCCGCATCCGGATCGGCATCGATCGTCATGCGCACGGCGCCAAGACGGTGCGCTTCCGCGACCGCCCACGCGAACAATGTCCGGCCCGCGCCCGTGCGTAACAAATCCGGCTCGACGAACAGCCGCGCAAGCTCGGCCTCGCGCCCATCGACCTTGATCTGCGCAAGGCCGACGACCTCGCCGTTGTCTGTTTCGGCGACCTGCATCGGCGTGTCGAGATCGCGCGGCCGCAACGTCAGCTCCGCGCGGCACGCGGCCATGAACGCGGCGTCATAACCCCACACCGCCTTCGAACGCAGGCAGAGTTCGGTCAGTTCAGCCAGTTCGTCGGGACGCACGGGCCGCAGCCGGATCATCGGAATGCCTCACGGGCGGCGCGAGAGAAAATCCAGCACGCCGGTCTTGTAGATCTTGTCGCCGACCGCGCGCATGTGGTCGCGGTTGGGAATGTCGAGAACCTCTGCATGCGGAATGATTTCCGCCAGCGCCGCGGCCGAACCTGAAACGTCGTCGGTGGTGCCGACCGCGATCAGCATCGGTGCGGCGATGGTCGCTGCTTCCGCGCGCGTCATCTGCACCCGCGATCCGCGCAGGCACGCGGCGAGCGCGCGGCGATCGGACCGTGTCTGATCGGCGAAGGCGCGGAACATCTTCCCTTTCGGATCGGTGATCGCCTCCGGCGTATCGGTCTCGAGCGCTTGCGCGACGGCTTCTGATGGCAGCGTGCCGTCGACCAGCACGAGCCCGAGCCCGCCCGAGATCAGCGACCGCACGCGATCGCGGTGATGCACCGCCATGTGCGCGCCGATGCGGGCGCCGAGCGAGTAGCCCATCACGTCGGCCTTGCCGATCGCAAGATGATCCAGCAGCGCGAGAGCGTCGCTCGTCATCGCCGGGATCGTGTAGTCGCTTGGATCGTAGAGCTTGCTCGACTCGCCATGGCCGCGATTGTCGAGCGCGATCACGCGGCGGCCGGCTTTCGCCAGTTCCGACGTCCACGTCGGATAAATCCAGTTGACGTTCTTGCTCGACGCGAAGCCGTGCACGAGGAGGATCGGATCGCCCTCGCCTTCGTCGATATAGGCAATCTCAACGCTGCCGTTCTTGAAACTCGGCATTCAGATATCCGGATATGATGGAGGGATTGAGTCGGTAACGAGCATAGCGTTTTCAAGCGAGGTGGAAACCGGTTCGCGCGAAGAAAACGAATGCCAACTCTCCCTCCCCCTTGAACGGGGGAGGGTCGGGGTGGGGGTCTGATGAAGACGATGAGTCCAATGAGAAAATGACCCCCTCCCGCCCGCCTTCGCTCTTCGAGCGACGGCGGGCGACCTCCCCCCTTTCAGGGGGAAGTAAGCGTTGCACCCGATTTCAAATGAAACAGAAGCGATCTAACCCGCCGCAACCGGGCTTGCCAGAGGCGCAACGGCGATTTGCCGCAAATGCGCGCGCACTTTCCGCGCAACGCTGCGCCGGTGCCACGCATGCCCGAGATTCTCGGCCACCTTCTTGATCGAGACCAGCGCGCCGATCATCAGACCGAGCGCCCACGCGAGCCACATGAAGAGCTGGAACGCGCCGGCCGCGAGCACCAGCGCGCCGCGGCCGAACAGTTTCACCAGCGCGCGGGTCTGCCCGCCCTTGGCTTCGGCAAGCTTCACGGCGCGCGAGATGTCTTTCGGCCCCTGCGCGACCCGCAGCGTATCGAGCGCACCGCGCATGCCCGCCTTCTCACCGACGCGGCCGACATCCTTGGCCACGCGCACCAGCGCCGCCGCGCGATCGGCCTTGAAGGCTGCCTTCACCGCGCTGATGGTTTGACCCGGACGCGCCAGCGATCCGTTTGCGACCGCCTTTTGCAGCATCGGTGCGTCGACGACACCGCGCGCCGAGCGTCCCGCCCAGTCCGTCAGCCCGGCGCTGAGCCGCCCGACCTTGCGCGCATCCTTCACCAGCGACAGTCCCGCGCGTACGGGCAGCGCGCCGCCGGCTGAGACATAGGTCGCCGCCGTGATTGCAAGGCCAGTCGCGGCAAGACCGAGCACGAGATGATCGGTCTCCTCGCCCATGGCGAGATGCTTGCCCTCGCGGATCGCGTCGCGAATGTCGCCGAACACGAAGAGATCGCCCGCGACCGTCCCCGAGAAGCTCGCGACGTCGCTCGTTTCGCCGGTGAAGAAGCCGGTCGCGAAGCGCTTCGCGATCTGCGGCGCGGATGCATCGTGCGCGACCGTGTCGGCTACCCGCGCCGTGACGTCGGCTGCGAGCGCGACTTTGTGGGCGGCGGCAAGTTCAACAAAGCTTTTCGCGAGATCGGAATCACCGCCGTCCAGCGCCTCGGTGATCTGACGCTCGATCGCGAGCGGATCTGTGCGCAGCGTCTTGCGGACCTGTGCATCGCTGAGCGCGACCGGATCGTCCTGCGCGAGCAGCAGCGTGCCGGCCTCGTGCGCGTGTGGCCACAGCGCAGCGAGCAGCAGCGCGCATGCCGCGGCGAAACCCGCCGCCGCGCCGGCCTGCATCATCGGTTTAGATACAAGTGTACCCATCCCAGCCCATCCTAGTGGAGTGGATTTGACATTCGCCACCCACCTCGCAGCAACCTCAGGAGGCGAATGTCAAATCCTAAACTCCACTAGCTATTATATTTGCTAGTGGTCCTTTGATTTCAACATTCGCAAAAAGGCACCCGCCGGAAACGCAGTGCGAATGTTGAAATCGGACCACTAGGTGCCGCCATGCCTTGTGCCACGGCGCGGACACAATCTCTCAACAGGAACAAACCGTCCCCGACGAAAGAAGGGCTTCTCTACAGCATGCGATTGTGTCGAATTTCACGATGCGAAGGGAGCGCGACTTGAACCTTCGGACGGGCGGCGTCCGGCGCGCGAACGGCAATGAAACGCGCGTTTTCGCGCGAAAATGACACTGGTACAGCCGCCCCGATTCGGGCATTAGGAACCCGCTTGCCGCGACCCGGCTCGCGGCATGGAATAAGCTCTTTTCAGGCGGACGCCTCACAGGTGAACGCTGGCATAGGTGAACGAATGGCCGACCACGTTATTCCCCACTTCCAGAACGACTCTGGAGTTCCGCTGATCGAGGTCGGCGCGAAGGAATTCATGTGCGTCGGCGCCAACCCGCCATTCGACCATCCGCACGTGGTCGCGGGCCAGGGCACCGCGGCCAAGGAACTCATCGAAGAAGCCGGCCCGCTCGACTACCTGCTGGTCTGCTGCGGCGGGGGCGGGCTGCTGTCGGGCTGCGCGATTGCCGCGCATGCGCTCTCGCCAGGATGCAAGACGATCGGCGTCGAGCCCGAGCTCGGCGACGACGCGACCCG
>JBEIPX010000256.1:0-5104 GCA_040376815.1 Bradyrhizobiaceae bacterium | reverse complement strand
ATTCAAACGTGCAGAGGTCTATGAGCGAAACCTAACGCAGGATCGTCGGCGCGTAAAGATTCACGTCTTGTAACTGGGATCGATGCGGTCGAGCTTGCGCAGCAGGCCCGGCCAGACGAGTTTCACCGAGCGTGCTTCCAGCGCGTCGCGATCGCTGAACACCTGCTCGTTGACCTCCAGCGCCAGCTTTTCGATCGGGTAGGCGGTGGGCCCGAGCATGCGCGTGCGGACCTGCATCGTGCAGGAGCGCTCGAGGTGATACATGCGCTCGAACGCGGAGGCGACGGTGCGGCCGACCGTCAGCGTGCCGTGGTTGCGCAACAGCATGTGGTTCTTCTCGCCGAGGTCGCGCTGCAGGCGCGGACGCTCGTCGTGATCGAGGGCGACGCCCTCGTAGTCGTGGTAGGCGAGGTCGCCGGTGACGAAATGCGCCGTCTGGTTCAGCGGCAGCAGGCCGTCCATGCAGGTCGCGACCGCAGTTCCATCCGGCGTATGCAGATGCATGACGCAGCCGGCGTCCTCGCGCACCTCGTGGATCGCCGAGTGGATGGTGAAGCCGGCCGGATTGATCTTGTACTGGCTCTGCGTGAGCTGATTGCCGTCGAGGTCGACCTTCACGAGGCTCGAGGCGGTGATCTCGTCGAACATCAGGCCGTACGGATTGATCAGAAAGTGATGATCGGGACCGGGCACCCGCGCCGAGATGTGCGTGTCGACCAGATCGTCCCAGCCGTAATGGGCGACGAGGCGATAGGCGGCGGCGAGGTTGACGCGCTGCGTCCACTCCGCCTCGCTCATGGTGGAGGGGACTTCGGCAAGGCGAGCTTCGGCTGGTGACATGGATGGTTTCTCCCAAAAGCCTCTGGCGGGCGTTTCCGCTTGATTGGGGCGCACGCTAAACCTGCCGCCGTGAAGCGGCAATGGAGGCTGTATCCAGCGAGAGCATGGCACGTACGCGCGGACGGCTGACCTCGCGATCAGCCGATCAGGGAGCAGGGATCGCGAGCAGGTTGGCGATGCTCGAGCCGCGGATGTCGTAGACGCGCGCGAATACCACGTCGTCGCGTTTCACCTCGAGCAGCACCGGCGCCGTCAGACCCTTGCAGTAGAACTCGCCGAGGGTCATGGCGAAGTCAGCCTGGCGCGAGTCCCAGCCGATGGTGAAATCGGGGCCGAGCGCGACCTGCGCCGGACGCTGCGGCCCGCAGACCGCGACCTTCCATCGGCTGCGGCCGCGCGGCGGAACCTCTTGCCGTTCGGCAAGCTGCTCGCGCAGTCCGTCGGACGCCTGCTTGAAGGCGAGACCCCAGTAATCGAGCATGAAGCGGTCGTCGGCTTCGCGAACGGTGCCCGCGATGTGGTTGAAGTGCGTGTACTGGTACGGATGCAGCCGGATCATTTCGGTGAGCGGCAGCAGCAGCGCCAGGCCGAACAGCCCGGCGACAGCCATATGCGGGGCGGGGCCGTAGCTCTTCACGCGATCCGAGATCCAGCCGAACGCGATGCCGCCGAGCACCGCCATCGGCGGCAGCACGAAGATGAAGTGGCGGATGCCGTTGTAGAGGGCCGGGCGCTTGACGATGGCAATGACGAGCGGCAGCGTCGCCGCAAGCGTCAGCATCAGCAGGATCGCTTTCGCCTGCGGCGTCACGCGCTCGCGCGGCAACGCCGCGACGGCGCCGATTGCGCCGGCACCGGCGAGGACAATCAGGACTTCAGGCAGCTGGAGTGCGAACAGCGTCGGCAGATACGACCACGGCATGTCCGGCACCGACACCAGCGCGCCGTCGAACATCTCCTTCCACGGCTTCTCGAAGAAGTGCGAGAAGTAGGTGACCGCCTGCAGCGGGTTCTTGAACTCGAGGATCGACCACGGCCAGATCAGACCCATCACGAGATAGGCCAGCACCAGTCCCGGCATCAGCACGTAGACGACGTGCATGAAGCGGTGCGCTGCTTCGCGTCCGCCATGATTGCGTACTTCGCTCATCAGCAGCGGGATGAAGCCGGCGACGGCGTAGATCAGGGTGAGGCCGCCGAGAACGCGGCAGCCGATCGACAGGCCCGCGCCGAGGCCGAGGATCAGCACGGTGTTCGCCTGCGGCTTCGGATATTCCTGCACGAGCCGCACGAGGCCGAGCATCAGCACGGCCATCGCGACCGCGAACGGCGCGTCCTTCGGGTTCATGAACATGTGGCCGTAGAAGGTCGGGCATAGCGCGAGCAGCAGCAGCGCAGCGAGACCGGCCGTGGCGCCGCCGACGCGGCGCGCCAGCCGCCAGGTCACGGCGAGGCCGATGACACCGACGATCGCTCCTAACAGGCGGCGCGTCTCGAACAGTTCGAGCGGAAGGACCTTGTGCATCAGTGCGGCCAGCATGTCGAAGCCGCCGCCGTACATGTAGAGGTTGGCGAACGACAGCGCTCCGGTGTCCTTGAACCCGGAGGCATACATCTTCAGCAGCAGGTCGGCGTATTCGGCGTGGGTGTAGTCGTCCCAGCCAAGGCCGTAATCGTGGAAGGTTACGCCGGCGATGATAGCGACGATGGCGATCGCGGCGATGGCGAGATCGTCACACGTCTGCTCAATCGAACGCCGCAGTGGCGTCTCGATCGCCGAAGTCGAAAGTGCTGACATGATACTCGATTGACCCGGTGTCCCTGATGGCCCCGCGCTTTTGCGCTGTTGGCCTCCTTTTCCCCAGGTTCCATATAGCGCAGTCAGTGGATCAAGTAATTGTCAATTGTGGCGTAAAACTCCCAGTGCGGCGCAACATTTGCCTGAAGGTAAAGAATAAATAGGCCGGGGCGGGGGCGCCTTTTCAGCTTCCGTTCAGGTTGGCCGCTCCAGCCCGGCGGGCGAACGGCAGGCGGAAGGTGTGGACGCCCGCCGCAGCAACCATGTCCGGAATTCCCGTTTGGTGATGTGCGTAATAAGACGATATCGTTACACGGGGTAACCGGCGCGCGGTCGCGCCGGGGGTTGGGAGACGTCGATGATCCTGCTGTTGATTGCCGGCATAGCGGCTTTCATGATCGGCATTTTTGCTCTCGCCTATGGCGTTCCGATCAAGGAATTCAGCTTCGGCAACACCATGATCATCACCGGCGCGATCATCGCGTCCGCCGGTCTGCTGCTCATTGGTCAATGGATCGTCGGCCGGGAATTGCGCGCGCTCGTGCGGCGTCTGCAGGCGAGCGATCTGCCCGCGCTGCCGCGCAGCGAGGCGGCGGCACCCGCAATCCTGCCGCGATCGAACGAGCCCGAGCCGGTGGTGATCGGCGATCTCGTCGCGCCCCGCAGCGAGGATTCATCCGCGTCGCCACCATGGGTCGAGCCTGAACCCGAGCCCGCGCCTGAACCTCCACCAGCTCCGCCTCCAGCGAAGCGGCGGAATCTGCTGTTCTCGTCGAGTTCACGCAAGGAACGCGAACGCGCCGCCGCGAAGGCGGCCGAACAGGCGTCCGTGCCAGCGGAGGCCGAGCCAGCCGAACCAGCGGAGGCATCGCCAGAGCCCGAGCCTGCAGCGCCGCCGCCGGCCGATGTCGATCCGCGGGCCTCGTTCGAAGCCGCGTGGCCGCAGGCCGAGCGGGCGCGGCCGGGTGTGTCGCTGCGACCGTCGTCTCCTGAAACTGCTGCGCCGGGGCCAGCATTCCCGCCGCCGCGCGTGCGGCCCGATCCGAAGCCCGTGGCGTCGGAAGTCACCATCCTCAAGTCGGGCGTGGTCGACGGCATGGCGTACTCGCTCTATTCGGACGGATCGATCGAGGCGCAGATGCCGGAAGGCATGGTGCGGTTCTCCTCCATCGACGAGCTGCGCGCGCATCTCGACCAGCGGACGTGATCGCTTTGACTTAGCTATAGCCGGATGTCATCTTTCCCCGGTTCGATCTATTCTTGGGAATCAGATCGTTATCGATGATCTGCAAGTATAGTCGGACGGCAGGATCAAGGTGCCCGGACCATGAACGATCAGGCAGGCAAGAGCTTCATCGACCTGACGGCCAGCATCGTTTCCGCCTACGTCAGCAATAACCCGACGCCAGCCTCCGATATTCCGGCGCTGATCAACCAGATCCACGCGGCGCTGGTGCGTGTGTCGACCGGCCGGCCGGAAGCATCGTCAGAACCGGCAAAGCCCGCGGTGCCGGTGAAGAAATCGATGACCGGCGAATACCTGATCTGTCTGGAAGACGGCAAACGCTTCAAGTCGCTGAAGCGGCATCTGCGCACCCAGTACAACATGACGCCGGAGCAGTACCGCGAGAAGTGGGGCCTGCCGTCCGACTATCCGATGGTCGCGCCGAACTATGCGATCGCGCGTTCGCAGCTCGCTAAGAAGATGGGCCTCGGCCAGCAGCGCAAGCGGCTGCGCTGATCGCACCTCCGAATCGCCGGAATTTCCGTCTATCAACAAGGCGTAAGCGGCCTCGCGAAAAAATTATGCGAAACGCTATCCCCGGGTGGGTCAACCGGGAGTAGGTTGTGGGTATAAATTCCTATACCCTGAGGTCGCCATGCCCCCGTCAATCTCCCCTCCCGCTGCCGCCCAGCCGGACCGCCGGCCGCGTACTCCACCGGCTGCCGAGACGATCTGCAGCCGCGTCGCCGCCGTCGTCGCGCAGGATTTCGCCGTCGAACGCGCCGCGCTGTTTGCGCGCACGCGAAGCTCGCCGCGCGATGCGCTGGCGCGGCAGACGGCGATGTATCTCGCACACACCGTGTTCGCCATGAGTTTCGGTCAAATCGGCCGCATCTACGGCCGCGACCGCACCACCGTGGCGCATGCCTGCCGCCGCATCGAGGACGCGCGCGAGGGTTCGGGATTCGACGAGCGGCTGCGGCGGCTCGAAACGAATTGCCGCCGGCCGCGATCCGGCGGTGGCCGCGCATTGCGCGTCAGCCTGACGGTGATCCGATGAAAAAGCCGGACAAGCGTTCTTCAGCGGACGCCGGCGGCATCGACCGGTTTCGCGCGCAACACCTCGATCTCGCGCAACGCAATGTCGCAACCGATGCCGGCGTCATGAGTGCGCTCGTCAATGACAGCGAAAGTCCGCTGGCGTGGCTGGCGCGCCGCAAGGGCCGTGACGGCCGCTGCCT
>JBEIPX010000195.1:0-6151 GCA_040376815.1 Bradyrhizobiaceae bacterium | reverse complement strand
TTGCAGCAGGCGCGTGTAGAACGTCGGCACACCCATCAGCGCGGTGGCGCGTGCCATCAGGCCGATCACCTGCTCGGGATCGAACTTGTTGAGGAAGATCATGGTCGCGCGCGCGAACAGCGTCACGTTCGACGCTACGAAAAGGCCGTGCGTGTGATAGATCGGCAGCGCGTGGATCAGGATATCGTTCGGCGTGAAGCGCCAGTAGTTGACGAGCGTCTGCGAGTTCGACGCGAGGTTGTCGTGCGTCAGCATCGCGCCCTTGGAGCGACCGGTGGTGCCCGACGTGTAGAGGATGGCGGCGAGGTCGTCGCTGTCGCGCGCCACGGTCTGGAACTGCGATGCAGCCTTCGCCGCGCCATCGGTCAGCGATCCCTTGCCATGGCTGTCGAGCGTGTCGATCCTGGCGCCGACCTTCGCCGCGATCGGCTGAAGCCCATCCGCCTTGCCAGGGTCGCAGATAACCAGCGATGGTTCGGCGTCGGTGATGAAGTAGTCGAGCTCGTTGAGGGTGTAGGCCGTGTTGAGCGGCAGGAACACCGCACCGGCCCGCACCACCGCGAGGTAGAGCACCAGCGCCTCGACCGATTTCTCGACCTGAACCGCGACCCGGTCGCCCGGCTTGACGCCGCGCGCCACCAGATAGCTCGCCACCTGCCCGGAGCGCGCGACCAGCTCGCCGTAGGAAATCCGCGCGCCATCGGCGGTTTCGATCGCGGTTTTGGCCGGGTCGGCTAGATCGTCGAACAGGCGGGAGAACAGATTCGCATTGGCGGCAGCGTTCATGCAAACATCCGGGCGATAGCGACAACTGCGGGACGGAAAAGCGCCGCCCGGCGGAGGTCCAATAGCAACAACCCCCTTCACAAAGCAACTTTTGAAAGGGGCAAGGGGAGGTGCAAATATGAACGGCAGCAGTAAGCGCGTGGCGTGGGTAACCGGCGGCGGCACCGGCATCGGGCTGGCGGGGGCGCAGGCGCTTGCCGCCGACGGCTGGACGGTGATCGTCTCCGGCCGGAGGAAGGATGTGGCGGAGGAGGCGGCTGCGACCATCAGCGCCCGCGCCGGTAAGGCGGAGGCATTGGTGCTCGACGTATCGAACGCGTCAGATGTCAACGCAGCCGCGCAAACCATTCTTGCCAGACACGGGCGGATCGACTGCCTCGTCAACAGCGCGGGCCTCAACATTCCCAAGCGGAGCTGGAGCGACGTCGACAATGAAGGTTTCGACAAGGTCGTGAACATCAACCTCAACGGGTTGATGTACTGCATGCGCGCCGTTCTGCCGGCGATGCGCGCGCAGAAGGATGGCGTCATCATCAACGTCGCGTCGTGGGCGGGACGCATCGTCTCGAAGATGACCGGGCCGGCCTACACCGCATCGAAGCATGCGGTGCTGGCGCTCACCCACTCGTTCAACATGGACGAGTTCAAGAACGGATTGCGCGCGTGCTGCTTGTCGCCGGGTGAGGTCGCGACGCCGATCATGAAGCTGCGCCCGGTTCCGCCATCCGATGCCGACATGGCGCGCATGCTGCAACCCGAAGATCTCGGCCGCACCATTGCCTTCGTCGCGAGCATGCCGCCGCACGTCTGCGTCAACGAGGTTCTCATCTCGCCGATGTGGAACCGCAGCTTCCTGCAACTCGAGAATGCGCCGTGATCTCCGCGCGCGGTGTATGCTGATCACGGCTCCGTTATTGAATGTGATGTATCGAGCGTGATGCCGGCGCCGCCGCGTGCTTGATTCAAATGCCGCGGTTCATGAAAGGACACCTCACGCACGAGTGTCAGAAAAGTTTCGTACCTGAGTATTGATTTTTCCCGAAACCCGGCTCGCCGGGGGGCGTAACTCGGCTAACGACATCGCAGGGCGTCCCTCCAAGCGATCGCGCGATGTTGTTGACGAGTTCCATCGTTGGGCGGCGCATCGCCGCTCCATCAAGCACATCGGGAGACTTCATGATGTCGAAACGTATTGCAATGCTCACCGTTGCAGCAGTCGCTGCGATTGCCTTCGCTGCCCCGTCGATCGCGCAGGACAAGATGTCCGGCCCCGAGAAGACCGTGATGGTCGGCGGCGCACCGATGTTCCCGTCGAAGAACATCGTCGAGAACGCGGTCAACTCGAAGGACCACACCACACTGGTCGCCGCCGTGAAGGCTGCCGGTCTCGTCGAGACGCTGCAGGGCAAGGGCCCGTTCACCGTGTTCGCGCCGACCAACGCCGCATTCGGCAAGCTGCCGGCCGGCACCGTCGACACGCTGGTGAAGCCTGAGAACAAGGCGACACTGACCAAGATCCTGACGTATCACGTCGTTGCCGGCCGCCTGAACGCGGCTCAGCTCAAGGACGGCCAGAAGCTCAAGACTGTTGCTGGTGAAGAACTCACCGTCAGCGTTGCCGGCGGCAAGGTGACGATCACCGACGCCAAGGGCGGCAAGTCGGTCGTGACGATCGCCGACGTCAACCAGTCGAACGGCGTGATCCACGTCGTCGACACCGTTCTACTCCCGAGCTGAACCATCGGTCAGGCCGCTGTTGCGGCAACCTGTCTGACATAAGTTAGTAATCAAAGCGGGCCGGAGCGATCCGGCCCGCTTTCGTTCGGGACCGCCGTTCGGCTATAGCAGCGATAGCGCCATGTTATCGGTTTCTACGGCAAAATATGTTCGGACCCGCGTCAAGATGCGCGAAACATTGGTAATCTGGCGACGTATTGCATGGTAGGAAATTCACGAGCGTGGAGCGGACGATGTCCAGCCTCGTAGCAGACCATGAGAAGCAGGCCGCGGCCGAAGCCGCGCCAACAGCAAAGATCATTCAGCCGGCGTGGGTGCGCGTCTTGCACTGGATCAACGCCGTCGCCATGATCATGATGATCATGTCGGGCTGGCAGATCTACAACGCCTATCCGATTTTCAGCTTCACCTTCTCCTCCACGATCACGCTCGGTGGCTGGCTCGGCGGCGCGCTGCTCTGGCACTTCGCCGCGATGTGGCTCCTGGTTGTGAACGGGCTCGTCTACGTCATCGCGGGTTTGCTCACCGGCCGCTTCCGCAAAAAAATGTTGCCGATCTCGCCTGGCGGCGTGTTCGAAGACACCAAGGCGGCGTTGACCGGCAAGCTCTCGCACGACGATCTCTCAAAATACAATAACGTGCAGAAGCTGCTTTACCTCGGCGTCATTCTCGCCGGGGTCGTCGTAGTGCTGTCGGGGCTCGCGATCTGGAAGCCGGTGCAGCTGAGCTGGCTCACCGATATTTTCGGCGGCTTCAACACCGCGCGCATCTGGCACTTCTTCGCCATGGCCGCGATCGTCGGCTTCCTTGTCATACATGTCGTGCTCGCGATGCTGGTTCCGAAGAGCCTGCGCGCGATGATCCTGGGCCGTTGAGGAGGCGACCATGAAGCGCAAACCCGCACAGATCATTCCCGGCGTCGATCAGGCCCTGCTCATCAAGGACGCGGCGAAGCTCTTGCCGGATGCATCGCGCCGCCGCTTCCTGACCGGAGGCGCGAGCCTCGGTGCGCTGACGTTGCTCACTGGCTGCGACGTGCTGGACAGTTCGAACGCCGAGCACCTGCTGAAGTACGTCTCGAAGTTCAACGATGCGGTGCAGGCGCGCCTGTTCGATCCGAACAAGCTGGCGAAGACGTATCCCGAGAGTTTCATCATGCGCCCGTTCCCGTTCAACGCGTACTACTCGCTGGACGAGGCGCCGGACATCAAGGCCGACGAGTACAAGCTCGAATTGTCCGGCCTGATCCGCGACCAGAAGCCGTGGACGCTCGATGATCTCTACAAGCTGCCGCAGGAGAAGCAGGTCACGCGTCATATCTGCGTCGAGGGCTGGAGCGCCGTCGGCAGCTGGAGCGGGCCGAAGCTCGGCGATTTCCTGAAAACGGTCGGCGCCGATACGCGCGCGAAGTATGTGCGCTTCATCTGCGCCGAGGGGTATTCGACCTGCCTCGATATGCCGACCTGCTTCCATCCGCAGACGCAGATGTCGTTCAAGTTCGACAACCAGATTCTGCCGCGCGCCTATGGCTATCCGATGAAGATCCGCGTGCCGACCCGGCTCGGCTTCAAGAATCCGAAGTACGTCGTCGGCATGGAAGTCACCAACGACTACATGGGCGGTTACTGGGAAGACCTCGGCTACAACGATTACAGCGGGCTATAGCTACGGTTCGTTGCCGGTTGCCGGCGAGACCAGCCTCCGCTGGAAAGACGCGGCGATCGCGCCGATGGCCAGCGTTACCGCCGACACGGTGAGTGCGGACGACAGGCTGCCGAGTGCGTCGCTGATCGCGCCGGTCGCGATCGGGCCGAGCGTCTGGCCGACGCCGAAGACGATCGCCATCACGGCAATCGCGTTCGGCCAGGCGGCAGACGGATAGTTGAAGCGGGCGAAAGCCGTCGTGGCCCCGACCACGGTAAAGAATACGGCGCCGAATCCGAATGCGGACAGACCGAGCATCAGCGGTGAATTGCCGAGCAGCGGCAGGCCTGCGGCGAGTGCGTTGATGCCGAGCAGAATCGCCAACGTCCGGCCGCTTTGCCCGCGTGCCAGCAGGCCCGGCCACAGCCACGGCGATGCGATCGTGCCTAGTCCGATCAGACACCAGAAGATGCTTTGCGCTCCAACCCCGCCACCGACGTCGCGAACGTAGGCGATCATAAAGGTCATGTAGGCGATGTAACCCGCGCCGAAGCAGAAGTAGGCAAACAGATAGATCCAGATCTGTGACAGCGCGATCCGGGTCGCTCCGCCGGTATCCGGCGTCGGCGGCGTATCGATCCGCTTCATCGACATGATCAGGCCGAGCGCCAGCGAGATGATCGCAAACACCGCCCAGATTCTCGGCCACGAGCCGGCGCCGAGCGCATCGAGCATGATGGGCGCGACCAGCCCCGACACGATGATGCCAAGACCGGGACCTCCGTAGTACAGGCCGAGCAGGAACGCGGACCGATCCGGGTTCGCCTGCGCGATGTGCGCGGCGAGCGCGCCGCCGGCGATGAAAGCAAACGCAGCCCCGGCGCCGGCAATCAGCCGGGCGAAGCTCAGCAGCACGAAGTCCGAGGTCACGGCGCACAGCGCGAGCGAAACGATGCAGGCGATGACGCCGATCCGCACAGTCTCGAACAGGCCGATCCGCCGTGTCAGCGCGGCGGTGCCCAGCGCCCCGAACAGATAGCCGGCCGCGTTGATCGTATTCATGAAGCCCGCAGCCGAATAAGACCATGCGAGGTCATCGCGCATGTCCGGCAACACCAGCGCATAGCCGAAGCGGGCGATGCCGAGCCCGATGGTCGGCGCCAGCGACAGGATGAAGATCGTGCGCGCGGGATGCGCAGTGGCGGGGGAGCTGGGCAAATGAATCTCCGGCAAGGGCAACCTTGGCACGCCGGATGCCCGTCAGCCAACCGCCGGTTCGGCAATGGTGTCTTGCCATTTGCGCCCCAAAATTCTAGCACTCCGCCGCATCCATTCGTTGTTCCTGCGAGGCGTTTCCCATGGCGACCCATAAACTGCTCCTGCTGCCCGGCGATGGCATCGGCACCGAAGTGATGGCCGAGGTGAAGCGCCTGATCGATTGGCTGAACAGCTCAGGGATCGCCAAATTCGAAACCGAGCAGGGGTTGGTCGGCGGCGCTGCCTATGACGCCCACAAGGTCGGCATCTCCGAAGGCGACATGAAGCTCGCGCACGCGGCGGACGCGGTGATCTTCGGCGCGGTCGGCGGCCCGAAGTGGGACAGCATTCCCTACGACGTGCGGCCGGAATCCGGCCTGCTTCGCCTGCGCAAGGATCTTGCGCTCTACGCCAACCTGCGTCCCGCGATCTGTTATCCGGCGCTCGCCGATTCCTCGAGCCTTAAGCGCGAGGTCGTCGAGGGCCTCGACATCATGATCGTGCGCGAACTGACCGGCGGCGTCTATTTCGGCGAACCGAAGACCATCACCGATCTCGGCAACGGCCAGAAGCGCGCCATCGATACGCAGGTCTACGACACCTACGAGATCGAGCGCATCACCCGCGTCGCTTTCGATCTCGCGCGCAAGCGAAAGAACAAGCTGACGTCGATGGAAAAGCGCAACGTCATGAAGTCGGGCGTGCTCTGGAACGAAGTCGTGACCGC
>JBEIPX010000537.1:0-2096 GCA_040376815.1 Bradyrhizobiaceae bacterium | reverse complement strand
TGGCTTACTCGGCCCGCAACCGTTCGGCCTCGTGCCGTATTCCGTACACGACCAATCCGAAAGCCAAGCGCGTGGAAGTCCGCTTCCCCGATCCGATGGCCAATCCGTATCTCGCTTTTGCGGCGATGCTGATGGCCGGCCTCGACGGCATCAAGAACAAAATCGATCCGGGTCCGGCGATGGACAAGGATCTGTACGACCTGCCAAAGGAAGAGTTGAAGCAGATCCCGACCGTCTGCGGTTCGCTGCGCGAAGCGCTCGAGAACCTCGACAAGGATCGTGCGTTCCTCAAGAACGGCGGCGTGTTCGATGACGATTTCATCGACGCCTACATCGAACTGAAGATGGCCGACGTGATGCGCTTCGAAATGACGCCGCATCCGGTCGAATTCGACATGTACTATTCGTACTGATCGCTTCTGCGGTCGGAACACAAAAGGCGCTCCGCAAGGAGCGCCTTTTCGTTTAATGTCCGTGTCTGGCGCTATCGCCGGAACAGTTCGATGGCGGCTGTGCCCTCCGGCAGCACAAGCCCGGCGGCATTCACTGCCGCGGCAGCTGACGCCGCCGCAGTGCCCCACCATGGCAGCTTGCGATCAATCTCGCGTGTCACCGGCTCGCCCAGCGCGCCGCCGAAATCGATCGGCCACCAGCCCGGCGGCAATGGCTGCACGCTCACGCGTCGTAGCTTGGTCCCTGGTCCGAATACCATTTCGAGCGCCTCGGGCTTCGCCGTACGCGCCGACGCGGGGTCCTTGAGATCAGCGAATGCCAGCATGACCGGCAAGAGCGCCCCCTTGACCTCTACAACCTCATTGATCGCCTTCATCTCGCGGAATTGCACCCGGCGGCCGGTACCGTCATTGAGCGCGCGCAGGCCGATGTAATTCATGCCGTCGACGTCGAGCGGACGGCCGTCCTGAGCCAGCAGCACCACGAGGCCCCTGCCGCTACCGGCATCGATCACCAGCGCATCGCCCTTGGTCGTGGTCGCAGCGCTTCCCGATCCGGCGTAGCCGCGGTTCGGATGAACGGCGAAGACACCGGATGCGGACGTCACACCCTGCGGGGTCTCGACCTCGACCGTGAGCCGATACTTGTGATCCGGGCGGTTCAGCCTGATCTGGTCGCCGCCGACAAGCCCGACGGCAATGACGCCCAGTCCGATCCACCGTGTCCAGCGCGCCATCGCGAATCCCAAAACGTGTCAGCACAACCGTCATGATTGTCCGCAACAATGGAGGCAACCTGATTTTCGCGGTGATACGCGCTTGCGCAGGCAGGGCTTTTTGGCAATGAGTCGATCCATCGCTCTCTTCCCGAAAGGTTTGCGCATGGACGCCGCGCCGGATTCACGTTCGCCCGAGACCAGTCAGCTCGCATGGGCCATTGCCAAAGGCGGCATCGGCGTCGTGACGTTCATCGCTTTCCTGGCGCTCGCCTGGTACTCGGCGGCCACGCTATTCCTGATCTTTTCCGGCGCGCTGCTCGGCGTGTTCCTGAATGCGGTCGCCAACCTGCTCGGCCGGCTGATGGGCGGCGCCTATCACGTGAGGCTGACCATCGTTTGCCTCGTCATGGCCGGATTACTGTCCGGCGTCCTCTTTTTGGGTGGCAGCACCATTGCGCAGCAGGCGACGATTTTGAGCCGCACGATCCGCGCTCAAATCGTCAACGTGAAAGATTTTCTCGAGAAGCGCGGCATCGATACCAGCGTTCTCGATCTGAACAGTGTATCGGCCGCCGCCGATCACCAATCGCACACCCCGACCGTTCCGAAGCTGCCCGATGCCGGCGCCCTCGCGTCCAGCACCGGCGCGATCTTCAGTCAGACGTTCAAGCTGATCATCGGAACGGTGGGCGCCGTCGGTAACTTCTTTATCGTCCTGTTTCTCGGCCTCGCCTTCGCGACGCAGCCGAGCGTCTATCGGGATGGCATCCTCGCCGTCGCGCCGGCGCGCCACCGCGCGAAAACCGCCGAAGTCGTCGACAGGATCAGCGAAACCTTGCAGCGCTGGCTGGTCGCACAACTCATCGTCATGCTGGCCGTGTTCCTCGTCACCTGGATCGGCCTCGTGATCATCGGCATCCCGGCA
>JBEIPX010000258.1:0-5087 GCA_040376815.1 Bradyrhizobiaceae bacterium | reverse complement strand
GTATAGCCTTCGGCGGCGTAGTGATCGATGATGTCGCGCATCAGAATCTGGCCGGGGCTGTACTTGGCGTGCTCCGACATGGTGTAGGTATTGAACATCATCGAGAAGCGGTGGCCGTCAGCAACACCCGCATACATCGCGATCATCTCGCTGTCGCAAACCAGCGCATGGATATCGATGGCGTACCCGTTGTCGGCGATCCTGCTCGTGCACGCGGCGCGGATGAACTCCTCGACGCCCGGCTCGGCAAACACGTTTGGCAGCTTCTGCGCGGCCATGCGCTGTGGCTTGACGGTGAAGAACGCATCGAGCAGGCGCTTCACGTCAGCGTCCGAGCGCGCCAGTACATAGCGGTAGCCGGGTAGCGCCTGGAGTTTGCGCTCTTTGCCCTTGAGGCGGCGGCGGAAGGAGTTGCTGATGCGCGTATCGGGCGCAGCGTCCGGCACGATCGTCATCAGCGGGCAATCGTTGACGGCGGGCTGCCACGGCAACAGCAACATGGGGTTGCGAATGCCGAGCCAGCTCTGTGGTTGCTGCGCGAGCGACAATACGTCGACGCCGCTCTGCTGGCGCAGCGCGCCGAGAATGATCTCAAGATCGGCTTCGGTCACGTGCGCGGCGATGTCGCGCCGCCACAGCGCCATGTTGAAGGTCGAATGCTTGCCGCCGAGGAAACGGGCCGAGCGAAACCCGCCTTCGGACTTTGTGCCGAGCGGAAGCAGAAACAGCGGCCGCTGCTCTGTATCGTATCCAACGGCGATGCAGGGTTCGAGCCCGTGCGATGTGCCGACGTGCTGTTGCCAGGCAGAGACGAACGCGAACCGCTGATAGGGGGTCGAAAGGCCTTCGGGCCCTTCCAGCTCGATCCATGCTGCCGCAGCCGCGTCGAGCGTCCGAAACACGTGAACGTTGGCAATGCGAGGGACGAATGCGGAGGTTTGCATCGCGGCTCGGCTCTTGGTGGCGGCGGCCATGGTCATCGCGTTGCTCGATCGGGAATTTCTGAGGTTTGCCTCCCGCGACCTTTGCAAAGAAGTGTCAACAAAGGGTAATGACTTGTGAGTGCAAAGGCTTAGGCAAAGGTTGGGGCGAGCGGCGTTATTGGGGGTTTCGTGCCGTCATTTCCGGGATTTCTGAGGCGGATGCGGCTGGAACTGGCCGGTCTCGGCATGGTCGCGCCGCTGATCGAGGCTCGCGCGCGGCCGGAGGGGGTGATCCTGCGTTTTGTCCGGGTGCGGCCGGCGCGGCGAGAGGCTTTTCAGCCGCTGAAGCAGGATGAGGTTACGCCGGAGTTTCTTGAACGTGTCCTGCGGGCGCTCCGCCGCTGGCGTTATGACATCGTTCCGATCGACGAGGTGATGTCGCGCGTGAACGCCGACGGATCGCGGGTCGCTTGCCTGACATTTGACGGGGGCTCTCGCGATCTGATCGAGCACGCAGTCCCTGTGCTCAAGCGTCATGCCGCGCCGTTCACGTTCTATCTGCCGACGGGATTCATCGACGGCGTCGGTGAGGCGTGGTGGCTGGCGCTCGATCAGGTGGTGGCGACGCACAGCCGCATCAGTCTCGTGATGAACGGCGAGGAACGACGCTTCAAGCTCGAGGACAATTCCGAAAAGCATGAGGTCTATGACTATCTCGCCAACTGGCTACGCGGATTGCCGCCAGCCGAACTTGCGAATGCGATCGGCGATCTCTGCAAACGACACGGCGCCGATCTCGCCTCCGTGTCGCGCACGTTCGCGATGTCCTGGGACGATGTCGCCGGTCTCGCCGCCGATTCACTCGCGACGATCGGCACGGCGACCGTCCATCTGCATGCGCTGTCGAGCTTGAGCGCATCGGAGGCTGCGCGGGAGATCCGGATGGGCCGCGCGGTTGCCGAAGCGGCAACAGGCCGCACGCTGCCGCATTTTGCGTATCCGTTCGATGCCGCAGGCTATGGCCGCCGCGAAATCGGACTTGCAGGAGAGGCGGGGCTTGCGACCGCAGTGACGACGAATCCGGGCACGATCATGCGAGGCGCAATGCCCGCTCCGCTGGCGTTGCCGCGGATCACGGTCGATGGCCGGATGCCGTCATTGCGCGTGCTGCGGGCGCAGCTCGCAGGCGTGAGGGCTTAGGCAGGCTAGGCGTCCGGCCGCTGCATCCAACGGATCAGCGGCATCGCCGGCACGACCCAGCCCATTCCGGCGATCACGTAGAAGACGATCTGCGCAATTTTGCCGCTGGCGAACCAGGCGGCGAGGGCGGCCGATTGCGACAGCGCCATGATGCCGAGCGACCAGAACACGACGAGGATCAGGAGCAGGATCGCGCCGATGAATTTTCGCTGCCGGATGGTCATGGAAATGTGCAGTTTCGCCTGAATGTGTGGGTCTTGCGCCGCGGAACGGCGGGACTATAAGGGCCGCGACAATCGGTTCAAGATGCAGATTCCGATGAGCGAACAAGTTCCCGATTTTACGGCTTTGCGCGCGGTGCGCTGGTGGCTTGTGCTGGTCGCCGCGATGGTCGCGGCGATGGTGCTCGTCGGCGGCGCGACGCGGTTGACGGAGTCGGGCCTGTCGATCGTCGAGTGGAAACCCGTTACCGGCACGCTGCCGCCGCTCGGCGACAAGGCCTGGAACGACGCGTTCGAGGCCTACAAGCAAATCCCGCAGTACCGCGAGATCAATCGCGGCATGAGCCTCGGCGAATTCAAGACGATCTTCTGGTGGGAGTGGAGCCATCGCCTGCTCGGGCGGCTGATCGGCATGGTCTATCTATTGCCTTTCCTTTGGTTCCTCTGGCGCGGGGTTTTGCCGTCCGGCTTGACGCGGCGGTTGTGGGTGATCTTCGGCCTCGGCGCGCTGCAAGGCGCGGTCGGCTGGTGGATGGTCGCGTCGGGGCTCACTCATCGCGTCGAAGTCTCGCAGTATCGTCTCGCTGTTCACCTGATGCTGGCGCTGGTGATTTTCGCTGCCGTGGTGTGGACCCTGTTCGATCTCAACGGCCGCAAATCGGCGGTTGAACAGCGGCGATTGAAAATCCAGAGCCATGCGCTGCTGGCGCTGCTGTTCGTGCAGCTTTACTTCGGGGCGCTGGTCGCGGGCCTGCGGGCCGGGCGCTCGTTCAATACCTGGCCGCTGATCGACGGCGCGCTGATCCCCGACGCTTCGCGGCTATTCTTCGAGGAACCGTGGTGGCGGAACTTCTTCGACAACGTGCTGACCGTGCAGTTCATGCACCGGATGCTGGCGTATGCGCTGTTTGCGTTTGCGATCGCCCACGTTGTCGATGCGGTGCGGCTGCGGGCAACAGCCGCCGTGAACGGCGCGCTATGGATCGCTGCCGCGGTGACGGTCCAGGCTGCGCTCGGTATTCTCACGTTGCTGCATCAGACGCCGATTTCGCTCGCGTTGTTGCATCAGGCCGGCGCCATCGTCGTACTGACCCTGGCGCTCGGGCAGATGCATCGCTTGTCTGCGCGCCGCGCAGATCCGGCATCTGCCATCGGCGATCCGCTCGGCCGTCCAGCTTGATTTGAACGATTCTAGCCGCCCTCCCACGGCGTGCGCTCGCTTTTGCGCGCGAATGGGTTACCCGTCATGCAAGCCGGCACGAACCGGCAGCCATTCCGAACGGATCGCTTCGCATGTCGACTGCTTTCATCCAAACCCTTGTCATTCTCCTGCGCGAAGGCCTCGAGGCCATGCTCGTGCTCGCCGCGCTTGCGAGCTATCTGACGAAATCCGGATCTCCACATCGGGTCAGAGCGCTCTATTGGGGCGCGCTGGCGGCCGTTCTGGCGAGCTTCGTCGCCGCGTGGATTTTCGCTGCTTTCTACGGCGGCGAGCACAACGATACGGTCGAAGGTGTGGTCATTCTGGTGGCGTCAGTGCTGATGATCTACGTCAGCGGCTGGCTGATGGTGAAACAGGATCCGCGCAGCTGGCAGGAATATCTATCGACCAAAGCCGATGCCGCCCTCAGTCAGGGCACCGATTGGGCGGTCGCGATGCTGGCTTTTCTCGCGGTCTTCCGTGAGGGCGCGGAAACCGTGCTCTTCGTCAGCGCGGTCGCGGCCAAAGAAGGGTGGACTGCAGGATTGTTCACAGGTCTCGCCGTCGGCGCTGCCGCGCTTGCGGTGCTGTTCTATTTCATCAACATGATTGCGAAGCGCCTGCCGCTGCGGCCGGTGTTCACGATCACGTCGGCAGTGCTGTTCGTGATGGGCGTCAAATTCATCGGCGATGCGCTGGTCGAGTTCCAGGAACAGCAAATCATTCCATTCACCGAGATCAAGAGCCTGACGTGGTTGCAGTCGATCGGCTTGAATCCGACGGCCGAAGCGCTGTCGATTCAGTTTCTTGTGATCCTTGCCGCACTCGCGGCGTACTCCATCGTCCTGCGCAATAGCCGGCTAGCGCGCGAACTCACATCGAAGGAGCGGCCGGCGGAGTAGGTCTGTACGCTTCAAAAATCAAAACGCGGCGCTGTTGGCGCCGCGTTTCTATTTTCTGTGAGTCTGAAAGGTCAGGCGAGCGCCTGCTCCAGGTCGGCGATCAGATCTTCCTTGTCCTCAATGCCGATCGAGAGCCGGACGATATCAGGACCTGCGCCGGACTTCGTCTTCTGCGCATCGTCGAGCTGGCTGTGCGTGGTCGAGGCCGGATGAATGACCAGCGACCGCGTGTCGCCGACATTTGCGAGATGCGAGAAGAGTTGAAGTTTCGACACGAGCTTGACGCCGGCGTCGTAGCCGCCCTTCAGGCTGATGGTGAACACGGCGCCCGCCCCCTTGGGGCAATATTTGCGGGCGAGATTGTTGTACTTGTCGCCGGGAAGGCCCGCGTAGTTGACGGCCGCGATGGCCGGGTGCGCAACAAGATACTCGGCGATGGCCTTCGCGTTGTCGCAATGCTTCTGCATGCGCAGCGGCAAGGTTTCGATGCCGGTCAGGATCATGAAAGCATTGAACGGCGACAGCGCCGGGCCGAGATCGCGCAGTGCCAGCACGCGGCAGGCGATAGCGAAAGCGAAGTTGCCGAAGGTCTCCTGAATGCGGATGCCGTGATACTCCGGGCGCGGCTCGCTCAGGATCG
>JBEIPX010000045.1:0-11599 GCA_040376815.1 Bradyrhizobiaceae bacterium | reverse complement strand
GGGCATCCTTGCGCTCGAGTCGCACCAGATGGTTGGCGTAGAGTTCGAAGTCGAGAATGTAGACGCCGGCACGGTGCGCGATCAGATCGCGCCAGTTCGCGCGCTCCGGTGCATTCAGCGGTGCGGTGACGATCTTGAAGTCGATAGCGTTGTCCGCGTTGGTCAGGATGTAAAGCTCGTCGCCGCGGTCGGCGGCCGAGTACTGTACGCCATCCTCGCGTGCAGCGACGAGGCGCGGCGTTGCGTTGGCATCGGCGAGGTCGATCAGCCGCTGCTCGGATGTCTCATGGTCGCCGCCGGCGATGACGCAGAAGCGGCCGCTGGCGCTCTCATGGATATGGGTGAACCAGCCGGAGTCTTTCTCCTCGTAGACGAGGACGTCGTCCGCCTGCGCCGTGCCGAGGCGGTGGTGATAGACTTGCAGCGGCCGGTGATTGTCGTCGAGCTTGACGTAGTAGAAGGATTTCGAGTCCATCGCCCAGACGACAGCGCCGTCGGTTTCCTCGATGCAATCGGCGAGGTCTTTGCCGCTGGCCCAGTCGCGGACGCGGATAGTGAAATATTCGGAGCCCTTGGTGTCGCTGCTCCAGGCATGCAGCGCATGATCCAGCGAATGCCGCGAGCCGCGCAGCTGGAAGTAGTCGCTCTGTTTGGCGAGTTCGTCGCCGTCGAGGATGAATGTCTCGCCGCCGCCGTCGCGCGCCATGCGGCCGATCAGCGGATGCTGGCCGCCTTCGCGGTATTTGCTGAAGTAGGAGAACACGCCGTCAGGCGAGGGGACGCTGGAATCGTCTTCCTTCACGCGCCCGCGCATCTCAGCGACGAGCGTCTTCTGCAAGTCGTTGGTGTGGCCGAGCAACTGTTCCGCAAAAGCGTTCTCGGCTTCGAGATAGGTGCGGATATCGGCGTCGAGCAGCGCAGGCTCGCGCAGCACCTTCTGCCAGTTCGGGTCTTTCAACCAGGCATAGTCGTCAGTGACGGTCACGCCATGGGCGGTGAACCGGTGCGGTCGGCGCGGAGCCAGTGGAGGCGCGAGATGGGTCATGCGTGCGTTTTCAACTTTAGTGTTTTCAACTTCAAGTGACTGATATGGGGAGAGCGGCGCAGAATTTTGAGTAGTCACCGCAAGTTAAGGCATGTATCGCTGACCCCGAAATCTACCTGACGATGTATGCTTGCGATCGGTCAGGTGTGCAAGAAACCCGACCGGAGTGAATAGCGAGCAGGGCTTCGAGGCTTGTTTCGAAACCGCATGACGCCGTGTTCGTAGATTACGCTAATTGCCATGTTTTCCGCCGCGCCCGCGGCGCACACTGAAGGTTTCACGTCCCATGGGTAGCGATATCTCGGTCCCCGCCGCGTTTCTCGCCGGAATTATCAGCTTCCTGTCGCCCTGTGTGCTGCCGCTTGTGCCGCCGTATCTGATCTATCTCACCGGCGCAACGCTGAACAATGCCAACAACGAGGAAGTCTTGTCGGCCTCGAAGAGCGCGATCATGCTTTCGGCGCTCTGCTTCGTGCTCGGCTTCTCGACCGTGTTCGTCGCGCTCGGCGCCAGCGCGAGCTATATCGGCGGTTTCATCCGCGCCTATTCGGCTGAGTTTTCGATCGTCGCAGGGATCCTCATCATTCTGATGGGCCTGCACTTCCTCGGCCTCACGCGCTTCGCGTTCCTGATGCGGGAGGGGCGCGCGACGATGTCGAAGCCGGTCGGCTACACGGGTTCCTATGTGATGGGCCTCGCGTTCGCCTTCGGCTGGACGCCGTGCATCGGGCCGATCCTCGCCGCGATCCTGTCGGTCGCCGCGGCCGACGCGACTGTCACAAAGGGCGCCGGTCTGCTCGCGATCTATTCGGCCGGCCTTGGCATTCCGTTCCTCATGGCAGCGTTCGCAATCGATCGTTTCTCCGCCGCGTTCAATCGCATGAAGCGGCAGTTGCACAACGTCGAGAGGGCGATGGGCGTTCTGATGGTCGTCACCGGCATCGCCTTCCTCACCGGCTCGATCACCAGCATGAGCATCTGGCTGCTGGAAACCTTTCCGGCACTCGCTAATTTCGGCTGACCGCGTAACAATCCTGCCGCTCGATCCGAAACACCCTGGTTACGCAGGCTTGCCACGTCCGAACTGGGGGTATCATGGATTTTCTCGTTAACCTGCTGATTGCCTTACCTGCCCGGATCGCCGCGCATTTCGCGTGGGCCGGGCCTTTGTATGCCCGCCTCGTCGTCGGCTATGTCTTCATGTGGGCGGGATGGGCGAAGCTCAACAACCTGCCGGTGATGATCACGAATTTCACCGAGTGGGGCATTCCGTTTCCCGCGTTTCTCACACCCTTCGCATCCGGCGTCGAGTTTATCGGCGGTCTTGCCCTGATCCTTGGCTTGTTCACCCGCATCTTCGCCGCGCAGCTTGCGTTCGTGATGATCGTCGCGGTCAAGGTGGCGAAGTTCGACGACTGGATGAAGGCCTTCTCGGCGGGCGAAAGCTCGGTCGATACGCTGCTGGGCTTCGAAGAGTTCACCTATATGGCGGTGTTCTTCTGGCTCGCGATTGCCGGTCCCGGCAAGGTCTCGCTCGATTACCTGCTGCTGCGCAATACCGGCCGGGACGAGACCGGCAAGTAAGCATCACGCGACTTCGCCGAGAGCTTGGCGAGCGTCCGGCATGTGCCGGGGCGATTGATCCCGCGCGGGTGATGCAGCAGCCTCACGTTTGCGTGACCCTTCCATCCCTCTGAGCCGGATCGGAGCGTGGCCCGTATTTCCGGCATCGCTCCGCTCGCATCCAAGAGGAAGCTCCCATGAAATTCGTCCGGGTCTTGGCACTCGCCATCGCCGCGCTGTTCGCTTCGCCGTCCTTCGCTGCCGACGAAGGTGGCGTGAAATGGAGCGAATGGAGTGCGGATATCTTCACCAAGGCGACCGCCGAGAAGCGCTTCGTCATCCTCGATTTGGAAGCGGTGTGGTGCCACTGGTGCCATGTCATGCACAAGACGACTTACGCGGACAAGAAGGTCAATGAGCTGCTCGCCGCGAAGTACATCCCGGTGCGCGCCGACCAGGACGCCAACCCGGATCTGTCGAGCCGTTACGGCGATTGGGGCTGGCCCGCGACCATCATCTTCGGGCCAGACGGCAACGAGATTGCCAAGTTCCGCGGCTACATCGAACCGGAGCGGATGGCGTCGATCCTGCAAGCGGTGATTGACGATCCGACGCCGGGTCCCTCAATCGGGCAGGCGTTCGCGGTCGAGCCGGCCAAGGAGAAGTTCCTCTCGAAGGAGAAGCGCGAGGCGCTGATCGCGCGTTACGACGAGTCCTACGAAGACAAGCTCGGCGCCTGGGGCGAGAACCAGAAGTACATCGATGCCGACAGCTTCGACTACGCCATGCTACGCGCGGAAGCGGGCGATGCGCAGGCTGTGAAGCGCGCGCGCCAGACGCTCGATGCGGCGATCGCGCTGATCGATCCGGTGTGGGGCGGCGTGTATCAGTATTCGGAGGCCGGTTCCTGGCAGAAGGCGCATTTCGAAAAGATCATGTCGTTCCAGGGCCAGTACCTGCGCCAGTACAGCCAGGCGTATGCCCGCTGGAACGATCCGAAGTATCTGAAGGCGGCGAAGGACATCGAGCGGTATCTGACGTCGATGATGCTTGGGCCCGAAGGCGCGTATTATGTGAGCCAGGATGCCGATCTCAATAGTGAAGTCGATGGCCATGCCTTCTACCTGCTGAACGATGCTGAGCGCCGCAAGCTCGGCATGCCGCGTATCGACACGAACCTCTATGCCCGCGAGAACGGCTGGGCGATCAGCGGGCTTGCCGCGTACTATAGCGCGACAAAGGACCCGAAGACGCTGGAGCGGATGGAGCGCGCGGCGCGCTGGGTCATTGCCAACCGCGCATTGCCCGATGGCGGCTTCAAGCACGGCGCCAAGGATCGCGGCGGCCCGTTCCTCGGCGATACAGCGACCATGGGGCAGGCGCTTCTCGACCTGTACAGCGCGACCGGTAACCGCGAATGGCTGGCGGCGGCGGGCAGGGCCGGCGACTTCGTGATCGCTAACTTCAAGGACGAGGCCAGCGGCGGCTTCTTCACCTCGAAGACCAGCGAAGCCAAGGTCGGCGTGTTCGCGAAGCCCGCGAAGCTGATGGAAGATCAGATTCAGGTGGCGCGCTTCCTCAATCTGCTCGACCGCTACTTCGGCAGCGAGGCCTATCACGACAACGCCGTGCACGCGATGAAGTATCTCGCCGGCATGACCGCCGAGCTGATGCGGCCGTTGCCAGGTGTGCTGCTCGCCGACGAAGAACTCGCCGTCGAGCCGACCCACATCACGATCGTCGGCCGCAAGGACGATGCCAAGGCACGCGATCTGCACATCGTCGCGCGGGCCTATCCGGCGCGCTACAAACGGCTCGAGTGGCTCGATCTGCGCGAAGGCAAGCTGCCGAACCCGGATGTCGAGTATCCCGACCTCGGTCAGGCCGCGGCATTCGCGTGCAGCAACCGCATCTGCTCCTTCCCGTCGTTCAACGAGAAAGAACTGAAGGCGACCGTAGAGCAGATGGCGAAGCTGAAGCCGCAGCGGCAATCGATGAAATGATCGCAGCAACGGCTGCCAAACATCCCGGGCCTCTCGCGAGGTCCGGCATATTGCGCTGCGATACTAACATCACCTTGGTGGTGCCCTGATACTTCGCTCGCGGTGCGCCGCCGCGCAATCGAAGGCAGATATTTTTTCACCATCCTGCACCCCGAATGAAGAATGCCCCGTAACTCCTGATGGACGGTCCGTCCGGTGAGGTGTGGGGTGATGGGAATGTCATGAATGTTGCGGGCTCCCCCGGGCTCACATCGTGTCATGCAACTCCCCTTGAACCGGCCGACTGGCGGATCTCCGAAGCAAGCGGTTCGTGGGGCGATCCAGAGAATCCCATCGTCCATGCGCGCCTCAACATATCAGAGGAGATCGTCATGAAGCTGAATTCCAAGTCGGGTGTTACTCTCGCTGTAGCCGCTGCCACGCTGTTTATGGCTGGCGCCGCCATGCAGACCGCTGATGCACAGGCCGCGAAGGGCAAGTGCATGGTCGGCAACGCCTGCAAGGGCCAGAGCGCCTGCAAGGGCGGCGCAAGCGCCTGCAAGGGCCAGAACGCCTGCAAAGGCCAAGGTTTCTCGATGAGCGATGCCAAGAGCTGCGCCGCGGCCGGCGGTAAGTTCGTCGCGGGCTAACAGCGATACGACGGGAGACTGGCGATCGCCGCCGGTCTCCTTCTCTTTCTCGCGTTCTGTTTCTTGCCGCTCCGTCCGATGCTGTTGCGAACGGGCGACAGAGTGTTGCTTCCTTGCGGAACACGGTAACCAGTTAAGTCAACTTTTCCGTGATGGCGATCCTGTGCAGACATGACGTTTCACAGCGCACGCTGCCGAAAGAATTATTTTCAGTCCCGAAGTAACCAAACGCCGCTCCCCGCGTAATGCTCATCGTGACCGTTCCTGTCCTTGGATCCTGAACGCCACCTCGATTGAACCTGAGCCTCGGCGTGCACGTCCCGTTGCATGCGAAAGATGCTCCGGCGATGTCCAGTTCGAGCTGCTTATCCAAGTCTTTCTTCAATCATGTCTTCTGGAGGACTCGTTATGAAGCTGAATTCCAAATCGGGTGCGACCCTCGCCGTTGCAGCTGCAACACTGTTCCTGGCCGGCGCAACCATGACGTCCGTGGCCCACGCCCAGGACAAGGGTCACTGCGTCGGTGCGAACGCCTGTAAGGGCCAGGGCGCCTGCAAGGGTGGTGCGAACGCCTGCAAGGGCCAGAATGCCTGCAAGGGCAAGGGCTTCACCTCGGCGAGCAAGGCTGACTGCGACAAGGTCAAGGGCAAGTTCGAGAAGTCCTGATCCGGCTATCCTGACGAGGCGGGGGCCGGCAGCGATGCCGGTCCTCGCCCATCACCGCCATGATCCGTCACCGCCACGACAAGTCGCGCTCACAAGTGCGGGTGGAAGAATATCCTTCTCTCCGATTTGCTGAAACGGTTTCGGACCTGCCCGTAGCTGTTAGTGCGACAACTCTTTGTCGAAACCTCTGGAGGACTACCATGAAGCTCAATTCCAAGTCCGGTGCGACGCTCGCTGTCGCCGCTGCCGCTCTCTTCCTCGCTGGTGCAACCGTCTCGGCGAATGCCCAGGCTGCTGGCGAAGGCCAGTGCGTCGGCGCGAATGCCTGCAAGGGCCAGGGCGCCTGCAAGGGCGGCGCGAATGCTTGCAAAGGCCAGAACGCCTGCAAGGGTCAGGGCTTTGCTTCGATGACCAAGGACAAGTGCGACGCCGCGAAGGGCAACTTCAAGAAGTCGTAAGCGACTTTCTTCCGGAAGGACTGGCAGCCTCTGCCAGTCCTTTTCCGTTTCTGCCTTTTTCGTTTGTGATACTCTGAAACCGCAATCACCAAAGCGCGGTTCCGCGATATGACGGTTAGAACTTTGGAGGCCATCGGATGACGCCCAGCGCCGCCACTGCGACCGCAGACAAGGCTTCAGCAGAGAAGGCTTCATCTGCTTCGCTCCAGCCGGAAGGCGCGGCAAGGCCGGCGCGCTCAAGCGCCAAACCGCCGTTCCTCGGCTTCGGACTCGGCCTGCGGCCTCAGCACTACAACGACATTCTCGATGGCGATCCGCCGATCGACTGGTTCGAGGTCATCAGCGAAAACTACATGATCCCCGGCGGCAAGCCGCTGCAGATGCTGGAGCGCATTCGCGCGCGTTATCCAGTGGTGATGCACGGCGTGTCCTTGTCGATCGCCTCGACCGCGCCGCCGAACTACGAATACCTCACCGAGCTCCGCGATCTCGCCAAACGCGTCGAGCCGAAATGGATTTCCGATCATCTCTGCTGGACCGGCGTACACGGCAAGAACCTGCACGACCTGCTGCCGATTCCCTACACGACGGAATCGCTCGATCACGTGGCGAGCCGCGTCAACCTCGTGCAGGACTTCCTCGGCCGCGAGATAGTGCTGGAGAACGTTTCGACCTACGTGCAGTTCGCCAATCCCGACATGACCGAGTGGGAGTTCCTGAGCGAACTGTCGCGGCGCACGGGCTGCTGGCTGCTGTTCGACGTCAACAACGTCTACGTCAGCGCCTTCAATCACGGCTACGATCCGCTCACATTCCTCGAGGGCATTCCTCGCGACCGGGTGGTGCAATTCCATATGGCCGGCCACACGCACATGGACACGCATATCATCGATACGCACGATCATCCGGTCTGCGACGATGTGTGGGACCTTTATGCGGCGGCGCTGAAGCGGTTCGGCGCGGTGTCGACCATTATCGAGCGCGACGACAACATTCCGCCGCTGGATGAGCTTCTGACCGAGGTGCAGAAGCTGCGCGACATCGCGGCCGAGGTGTTGCCCGCAACGGAGCAGGCGCGGCAGAAAGCATAAGAATTCCGGTATGAAGAACTTTCAAGAGCTCCAGGACGAATTCCAGCGCTGTGTCATGAGCGGCGACGATTCCGTTCTGGCCGAGATTCTCGACAGCCCCAAGGAAAAGCGCGACGTCCTGTTCGGCGTCTATCGTTACGCTTACTCCTCGCGGCTGGTCGAAGCGATCGGCAACGATCATCCGTACCTGCACACGTATCTCGGCGACGACGAATTCGACGCCATGGGCAAGGCCTATGTTCAGGCGACGCCGTCCGAGCATGCGAACCTGCGCTGGTATTCGCGCGGCGTTCCGGATTTTCTCAAGGCTACCGAGCCGTATTCGGAGTATCCGGCGATCTGCGAACTCGCCGAGCTCGAGCGTGCGCTGAACGACGTGTTCGATGCAACGGATGACGACATTCTCGCGATCGAGGACATCGCCGCGGTGCCGCCGGAGTCCTGGAACGACCTTCGGTTCAAGCCGCACGCGACCGCAAAGCGCTTCGATTTCACCAGCAACGCCCCCGCCGTCTGGATCGCGCTCAAAAACGAGGAGACGCCGCCGGATGCGGAGGTGTCGGGCGAGCCTTGCCGTGTTCTGGTCTGGCGGCAGGACAACACGCCGATGTTTCGCGAGCTGACGGTGGAAGAGGCGATGATGTGGGATGAGGCGGCCGCCGGCATTCCATTCGGCGTCCTGTGTGCGATGCTTGCGACCTACGACGATCCGGACAATGCCGCCGGCCGAGGCGCGGGATATCTGCGCGGCTGGGTGACATCCGGGCTGCTCAGCGGAATCTCTCTCGGCGCATAGTGGATTTGCTCGGCGGTGTCCGAAGCTAACCAAAATATCACGCGCTCCACATGAATGTGAGTTGCGGCGCGCGGTGCTCTCCCGTCCAATCGCATAACGCTCTCGCGTGATGGAGCAAGATGCGCGCATGACACCTCCGTTCACCCTCGCGAATGCGACGTCCGGTCTGACGAACCTGTTTCGCGGGTCAGACAGCGGCGATCGCCACGCCGTTGCGAAGATGACGTGGGATGCGGTCGAGGCGCGCATCAAGGCGGGTGCGGTGGCCTTGCTGCCGATCGGCGCGGGCAGCAAAGCACATGGCCTGCACCTGCCGATGAACACCGATCAGCTTCAGGCGGAGTTCTTCGCTGCGCGGATTGCCGAGAAGATCGATGTGCTGATCTGGCCGGCGGTTGCTTACGGACATTATCCGGCGTTCGTGGCCTATCCCGGCAGTAGCTCGCTCTCCGCGCCGCTTTATGAATCGCTGATTGCCGAGATCGCGACCGGCATCCTTGCCTCCGGTGCGCGCGCATTGATCGTGATCGATACCGGCATTTCGACGATTGCGCCGACCGCACGCGCGCTCGCGTCGTTAAATCCAGCCGAGGTGCTGCATCTGCGTGTGCATCAAGGGCCGCGCTATCGGGCGGCCGCGAGCAAACTCGCCGAACAGCGCCACGGCAGCCATGCGGATGAACTGGAAACGTCGCTGATGCTGGCGATCGCCCCGCACGTGGTCGCGATGGCGCGCGCGCAGGCGAGTCCATCCGATCGCACTGTCGCCGTGCCGGGTCCGCTGACGCACACCGACCCATCGTCGCCGAACTACAGTCCTTCGGGAAGTTTCGGCGATCCGACGCTGGCCACGCGCGCGAAAGGAGAAGTCCTGCTCGCGGCGATGCTCGAAGACGTTACCGGTCACGCGCAGCAGTTCGCCGCCCGCGATTCCGATACGCCCGCGCAGTCCGTAGAGCACCGCGCCGGCAGCGGGAGTGCAGGCTCATGATGCGTTCACGCGGTTTGCGCGTTGTCGCGGCGGCGCTGGTCGGAGCCGGTCTGCTGATCAGCCTGCTCTCGACGCACTCCGGCGCGCAGTCGGAGTATCTCGGCGGTGTCGGCATGCCGTACGATGCTTTCGAGCGCTTGCCGAAAACCGAGGTCCAGGCCGGCGGCGGCACCATCCAGGTGGCGTTCGCGCCAGGCCGGATCGCGCTGCCGCAAGAGACCGTGCTTGCGTGGGTCAGGCAATCGGCAGAGGCCGTCTCGACCTACTACGGGCGCTTCCCGATCAAGCTGGTGAAGCTGCTGATTGTCCCGGTGAGCGGCCGGGGCGTGCAGGGCGGCACCACCTGGGGTTATCGCGGCGGCGCCATCCGTATCACGCTCGGCAGCGATGCGAGCGAGGCGGATTTGCAACGCGACTGGATCATGGTGCACGAGATGGTGCATCTGGCGCTGCCGGATCTGCGCGAGCGGCACAACTGGCTGTCGGAAGGGCTCGCCGTCTACATCGAGCCGATCGCGCGGGTGCAGGCGGGACAGCTGGCGCCGGAAGATGTCTGGCGCTCGATGATGCGGGGGATGCCGAACGGCATGCCGGGCGGCGGCGACCGCGGGCTCGATCACACGCCGACATGGGGCCGCACCTATTGGGGCGGCGCGATCTTCTGCATGATCGCCGATCTGGAGATTCGCAAGCGCACCGATAATCGCTTCGGACTGCAGGACGCGATGCGCGGCGTGCTCGCCGCCGGCGGCAATCACGAGGTGCGCTCGTGGTCGCTGCGCAAGGTGCTGGAAACGGCGGACGCGGCCGTCGGCGTCGATGTGCTGACGCGGCTCTATGACGAGATGGGTTTGAAGCCGATGGAACCCGATCTTCAAGGCATCTGGCAGAAGCTCGGGCTCTCGATGCGCGGTGGCCGCGTCGAGCTCGATGACGCGGCGCCGTGGGCCTCGATCCGCACCTCGGTGACGAAGACGCCGACGCTGTGACGCGCCGGTAAGCCGCTGGACCGCATGCGGATGTTTGCGGTAGAGATTTGCGGCTGCACTTCGCGAACGGATTCCGTCATTGCCGATCAAGAACGGCCTTTACGCGATCAATATCGATATGCGCGACGGCGCGCGCGGCCGCGCGACCGGCGTCATCGTGCTGCGTGACGGCGTGCTCCTCGGCGGTGACAGCTATTTCTACTATACCGGCTCCTACATCTGTCAGGCCGGCAAGTGGAGCGGCGAGCTGATCACCCATCAACACACGGAAGCTATCGGGAACACCTTCGTGTTCGGCGGCCGCGACGTCAGTCGCGGCTTCTCGGGCACCTACGCCGAGGGAGCGGCCGCCGTGTTCGGGACGGCGCTGGTTGGCAAGGCGAGCGTCGGCTTTCATGCAGCGCTGACGATTCTGGTTGCGGATTAGTCATGCCTGATTCCGACGAACACGCGATCCGCGATCTGCTCGAACGCCGCCGCGTTGTCTGGAACAGCCGCGATCCCGTAGCCTATCGTGCGCTGCTCACCGACGATGTCGAGATGGTCAGCGCCACGGGACGCGCATCGCGCGGGATCGATGAGGCGATACGGCTCTATGTCGAACAGAAGCAGCTGCCGAGCTATCGCGATGCGGTGATCACTGCGACGCTTGTTCATCACGTGACGATGCAAAGTCCCACGGTCGCCGAGGCCAACGCAAGGTATCGCATGACCGGCGTCTGCATTCCGCCGGATACGCCGCCGCGCGCGGTCGAGGGCGACATCGTCTTCACGGTGCGGAAGGATGGCGCGAGTTGGAAGATCGCCGCGCTCCGCGCTCAAGCGCCGGCGCATTAGCCTTTGAGCATGATCTTGTCGAAAAACCGCTTCACGCATTTCCGGATCATGCTCTAGTTGATGATGTAATCCGACGGCGTGAACGCCGACGTCATTCGCCAGTATTCGACAAGCCGCCACGGCGAGATCGCGAACACGCGACCGTGGCGGTTGCGATACCAGTTGGTCATGCCGGGATGCATCCACACCATGCCGCGATGCAGTTCGTCGACCTTCTCGTTGTAGCGATCGTGCACGTCCTGCTTCGGCTCGATCGTGCGGTGGCCGTTCTCCAGCATGTCGCGCAGCGCCAGCATCATGTGCTTCACCTGGCACTCGGCCATGAAGATCTGGTTGCCGCCGTGGGCGAGGCCCGTGTTCGGGCCGACCAGCATGAAGAAATTCGGGAAATCGGGCACGGTAATACCGAGATAGGCGCGAGCGTCGTCATCGCCCCACACGTCGTGAATTTCTTTTCCCTGGCGGCCGACGATCCTCATCGGGTGCAGCATCTTCATGGCGAGGAAGCCGGTCGCGTATGCGATCGCGTCG
>JBEIPX010000550.1:0-1988 GCA_040376815.1 Bradyrhizobiaceae bacterium | reverse complement strand
GACGGGCACAAGCTGATCGCCAGCCTCGCCCGCACTCCAGACGCCGAAGGTGTAGTCGGAATAATACGATGAGCGCTTGCCGTGGCCGCGCTGCGCATACATCAAGACCGCATCGATAATGTGCGGATCGCGTTTCCACTTCCACCACGGGCCCTTCGGGCGGCCGGGCACATATGGCGCATCGTGCCGCTTCAGCATCACGCCCTCGACCGCCTCTGCATCCTCACCGGCGCCCGCGGATGATGGATCGGCGCGAGCGGCGGCGAGATCGTCCCATGTCTCGAATGTTATGCGCGGCGAGAGATCGACGCGCACATCGTCGAGTTTTGCGATGTGCGTTTCGAGGCGGGCGCGGCGCTCACTGAGCGGCAACTCGCGCAAGTCCTGGTCACCGTCGCTCAGAAGATCGTAGGCGCGCAGGTGCGCCGGGAAATCCTTCGTCATTTTCGGCGTGACGGTTTTGCGGTTCAGCCGCTGCTGCAACACGTTGAACGTCTGCACGCGGCCGTCGCGCACCACTAGAAGTTCGCCGTCGATCGCGGCGGGTACACGGAACGCGGTGACGAGATCGGGAAACGCGGGCGTGATATCCTCACCTGTGCGCGAATAGAAGCGTGTCACCAGCCCGCCGTTGTCGTCCGTTCCGGTGACGGCCTGGATGCGGATGCCGTCCCACTTCCATTCGGCGCTGAAGTCGGACGGCGCGAGCGAAGCGAAGTCTGTCTCCTCGATCGCATGCGCCAGCATCACCGGGCGGAACGGCGCGGGATCGCGGTTGATGGGTTTGTCGGCCCGATCCTCAAGCCAGGCGAAGAGATCGAGATAGGGTGGCGCGAGGCCGGGCCAGATCAGCTCGACATCATGTGCATCCCTGTCGCCGAGCGCGGCGGCGGCGGTCTTGGCGAGCCGCGCCGAGACGCCGATGCGTAAGCTCCCGGTGACGAGCTTCAGCAGTGCCCAGCGGCCGGTTTCGTCGAGTTCGTCGAGCCAGCGCGCGAGCTGCGCCGGCAGTTCAGCCTTGCCGAGCGTGTGCAGCGTGGTGACCACTTCCGTCAGCGTGGGCGGGGGCGGCGAGTTGGTCGCGCGCGCGTCGACCGGCCACATCAGGGCGACGGTTTCCGACAGGTCGCCGACATAGTCGTAGGAGATCGCGAACAGCGTCTCGTCGGTACGCGACGCGATCAGTTCGCGGATCAGTCCAGCCTTGGCGTGACGAAACGACAGCGCGCCGGTCAGCGCCGCGAGCGCATAGCCGCGATCCGGATCGGGCGTATCGCGCAGATAGGTCGTGATCAGCCGCAGCTTGTTGTTGCGGCCGGGCTCATACGCGAGACGGTCGAGCAGTTCGGCGAACCGGTTCATGCGCTCTCCGCTTGCGCGGCAGGCAACGCGGTCGCTTCGTCCTCCTCGCCGTAGCCGACGAGCATCAGCGGCCGTGCGGCGAGGCCCTTGCTCTTGCACCAATGCACCAGCGCGTCTTCCTGGCCGTGGGTGACCCAGATTTCACCCGCGCCGGTCGCCAGGATCGTGGCGCAGAGGCCGTCCCAGTCGGCGTGATCGGAAATCACCAGCGGCAGTTCGATGCCGCGTTGTCTCGCGCGGGCGCGCACGCGCATCCAGCCCGAGGCGAACGCGGCCACCGGATCGGGAAAACGCCGCGACCACACGTCGCTGAGCGATGACGGTGGGGCGAGCGTGATCGTGCCGGCGAGTTCGGCCTTCTTGGCGCCGGTCGCGGGGCGCAGTTCGCCGAGCGGGATGCCGCGGCTTTCGTAATAACGGGTGATCGTCTCCATCGCACCGTGCAGGTAGATCGGCGCGTCGTGCCCGGCTTCGCGCAGCAAGGCCATGACCCGCTGCGCCTTGCCGAGCGAATAGGCGCCGACGATGTGCGCGCGTTCCGGAAACATTTGCACCGAGCGAAGCAGTTTCTGGATTTCATCGGCCGTGTCGCCGTGACGAAAGACGGGCAACCCGAACGTCGCTTC
>JBEIPX010000238.1:0-5425 GCA_040376815.1 Bradyrhizobiaceae bacterium | reverse complement strand
CCAGCCGTACATCCAGCATCGCGGCGGGCCCCCGGGATTCCTCAAGGTGCTCGACAAGACCACGCTGGCGTTCGCGGACTTCCGCGGCAACCAGCAGTTCATCACCCAGGGCAATCTCACCGAAAATCCGAAGGCGCATATATTCCTGATCGACTACGTGAACCGGCAGCGCATCAAGATTTGGGGCGAGGCGCGCGTGATCGAGGACGACGAAGCACTGATCACATCGCTGATGCCGGAGAGTTACCGCGCAAGGCCCGAGCAGGCGATCCTGTTCAGGATCGCAGCCTGGGACTCGAACTGCCCGCAGCATATTCCCCAGAAGATCGACCTCAGTGACGTCATTGCCGTTGTCAGCGATCGGGAACGGCAGATCACGGAACTGCGAGCCCAGGTCGACGAGCTGACCCGGCGCTTGTCAGAGAAGGACGGCTCGGCTAGCCAGTGATCGCGCCGTGGCGGCATGTTCGCCGGGGTGGCGATTCACGCGAGCACCTAATTTTGTCGGCTACGAACTCCACGGCGAATCCCTGCACCACCTGCGGTGCGTGCTGCGCCTATTCGAGCAACTGGCCGCGCTTTACCACCGAGGATGATGCGGCGCTCGATCTCATCCCGCTGAGCTATGTCAACGACCGGCTGTCCGGCATGCGCTGCGAGGGCGATCGCTGTTCGGCGCTGAAGGGTCGCATCGGCGGCGTCACCGCCTGCGGCATCTATGAGGTGCGGCCGGAGGTGTGCCGGGTCTGTCTGCCGGGCGACGACGAATGCACCATGGCGCGGCGCAAGTTCGGCCTCGCGCGCATCGACGTGGAAATATCAGGACAGATTGCCGGTTAGGCGGGCACCGCCGCCAGATCGTCGTCGTCTTCCATCGGCGGAATGACGCTGAGCGGCTTGGTGGAGAGGGTGATCGACTTGCGGCTGCTGTAGCCGGAGCGTACGGCGGGTGCTGCTGTTTCGCGCGACTGTGCATAGAGCATCGAGCCGACGCGGCCGCCCATGCGAACGAGATCGATTTCCTCGCAGGAGGTCGCGATCACCAGACTCAACGCATGCAGGTGGCTGCGTTTGTAGCAGTAGAGCGCAAGCATCGCCCGTACATCCGGGGCGACACTCGCGACCAACGCTGGGAGGCCGTTCTCGCTCGTTCGATAAAGGTGACCGAGCATGTCGTCGTCGACGGGGCAGACATCGTTTTCGAAGGCGCTACGTCCGGACCACATTGGCTATTCTCCTGTCCGAAGAATGCTACGCGACATCCTAACGAAGGGTTAACCAATGCTGCCGGTCACGCAGATGGAACCTTGAAAGATCGCGCCGAATCGGTTCCGCGCGTGCCGGGTCATAGGCGAGCGAAGCAACGCCGTTCTTCGAACGGCTAAGGCCGGCAATGACGAAGCGAGCGAGCCGCAACGGCGTGCGTCAGTCCCCGGTATTGCACGGCGCTGGCGCGGCTCGGAGTGAGGCCGCCTCCGCACTTACCATAGCCCCGGAAATGCTTGTGGTTGCAGCATGATCGCCAGCGGCAGCCTTGCCCCGGCAGGGCGCTCGGATATGATCGGTTCCAGGGCAAGCGAGGCTGGCCACCGTGGGTTTTTTTCGCAGACGCAACAACGCCGCGGCAGCTGACGGGGCCGACCAGCCTCCCCGGCGGCGCAAGCTCGGCAATCGATCGCAAATCCTGCTGTTCGCGCTTTTAACGGTGATTCTGACCGGCCTGACCGTCTGGGGCACCCGGGTCTGGTACAAGCGCTCCGACAACCTGACGATCGCCGTGGGCGACCCCAACGGCATTGAGGCCCGCTTTGCAGCCAAGCTCTCGGCTGTGCTCGCAGCCAGCGGCTCGCGTATTCGCCTTACTCCGGTTGCAAGCCCGGACGGCGGCAAGGCCATGACCCGCTTCGACCGGCGGCAGGCCGATCTCGCAATCCTGCGCACCGACATGAAAGTGCCCTCACGGGCCCGGGCGATTGCGATTCTCGATCGGGACGTGGTTCTGCTGATCAGCAAGAAAACCAAGGTGAAGACCCTGGCAGCACTCAAGGCGCAGAAAATCGCGGTGCGGGGCCCGGACGACACCAATGAAACGCTGCTGAAAAGCATCCTCGCACCATACGATACGGCCGCCGCACCGTTCCGTATCCAGACGGTCGCCCCTGACGCCCCACTCGACAAGCTGTTCTCGACCGAGGGCTTCGGCGCGGTCGCGATCGTCGAACACCTGTCGACCATCGCCCGCGACAAACGCTTCGAGCAATTCGCCAAGCAGCACGGCGGTTTTCACCTCAACCCCATCGAGGAAGCGAAAACCATCGAACGCCGCGTCCCGGGCATCACGTCGGAAACCATCGAAGCGCGGCTGCTGTCGTCCGCCCCGGCAATTCCCGATGACGATATCACGACGATCGGCTGGCAATGGATGCTGATCGCGCAGGCAAAGATCTCGGAAACGCGGATCGTCGATCTCGCGCGGGCATTGTTCGAAAACAAGTCCGACCTCGCGCTCGACAACGGCTTTGCCAGCAAGATCGAACCGGCCGACACCGACAAGGACGCCTATATCGTCGCCCATCCCGGCGCCGCGCAATACATCAACGACGAAACCAAGACGTTCGCCGAACGCTACACCGACCTGATGTATCTGGCGCTCGCCGCCGCGAGTATCTTCGGTTCGATCTTCGTCGGGCTCTACACGGCCGTTACCCGCACCGCTCCGGAGAAAGCCGGACGCCTCGCATCGGCCGTGCTTGATGTCGGACACAAGATCAGCGCTGCAAAAACGTTTGCAGAACTCGAAGCGGCCCAGGATCAGCTTGAGGCGATCTTGCGCCGCGTCCTCAACGGTCTGCGGGACGGCACGGTCAGCGCCGACGGGCTGGAGACGTTCCGGCTGGGCTACGAGTTCGTCCGCGACGGCCTCGAACTGCACCGGCAGCGGCTCGCGCGCGCCGCGGATGACGCCGTGCTTGATCGGACGATGATTGATCGAGGGGTGGCTGATCGCGCGACCGCGGGCAAGGTCGCCATCCGCACCGGCTGAACCTGTTCAGAAAAGATCAGAGGGCAGGCGCAGCTACGCGCGCGGTTTCGCGCGTCTTGATGGCGTCGATCGTCCGGCGGAGCGCCGCCCCGGTCGGATCGGAGACGGCGGCAGCGCGCGCTTCCGCCATCGCCGCCGGCAGATCGCCGATCTGCTGCTTGCCGTCGAAAACAGGCTTTGCCACTGCATCGATCAGCAAGTGCCAGTTGGCGAGCGTCTGTCTATAACGCTTGCCGTATCCGTGAATGATTTCCGCGGATTTCACCACCTCGTGCACCGCCTCCGGCCGCTTTGCCAGCGCCCGGTCGATCATATGCAGCCAGCGTTCGACAGCAGCGCGTTCCTTCGGATAACGCACCGAGCGCAGGCGGTAGCGGCGAAACCAGGCAAGCAGGCGCAGCGCGCGAATGCCGATCGGCCCGGAGATATCGAGCCAGACCGGAACCTGCGCGTTTTGCCAGCCGAAGGTCTCGATGACCGGGATCAGAATGTCAGCGACCAGAGCCGGCAAGAGCGCAATGACCTCGGGCAGTGAAAACCAGATGAACCGCGCACCCGCGCGGATATCCGGATCGGGCGGAGCACCCTCCACCTCTGCCAGACGCCGCTGCGCGACGCGGATCGGATCGCGAAACGCCATCCGCATCGCCAGCAGCCGCGCGATCTCGGCATGAAGATCGGCATCGATTTCGGGCCGGCCAATGAAGCGGCTGATGCGATCGACGTAGAGATCGGCGTAGCCGACGCTCTGATAGTCCAGCATCTGCCGGATGCAGGTTTCCACCACGGGCACGACGTCGGGCGCCAACCCCTCGGGCACAGGCGGCGGCGTGCGATCCTCCGGCCGCCGCAAGGCGCTGATCGCCGAGCGGATCGGCTGAAGCCGCTCCTTCATCCTGACTTTGGGAACCTTGACCATCACGCGGTCCCGGGCGCCGCCTGCGCGTGCCGCTCGTCACGCTCGGCCAGCCGCGCCTCCGCGCGAGCGAGATTCTGGAACAGCCGCGCGCTGGCGAGCCGCAGGAAATAGAAGCCGAACGACGGGTTCTGGACGTAAAGCTCTTCCACCTGACGATAGGTCACCGCCAGCACCAGTCCACCCTCGATGCACTCGAGCGTCTGCGTGCGCTTGTTGGACGGCGAGAGCATGCCGAGTTCGCCGACGATGGCGCCCGTCGGAAGCTCGATGCCGGATTCGACAAGCTGGTAGCGGCCGCTGACGATGTAGAACATGTCCTCGGCCTTCTCGTCCTTGTAGAACAGAACTTCGCCGGTTTGACACTGGCGCTCGGTCATGAACGGCTTCAGCCATTCCATCGACAGGTCGCTGTTCACCGACTGCTTCACGTCGCGAACGAGTTGCAGCATCTGATGCAGGCGATAGGCGTTCAGCGGCAACAGCAGCGCATGCAGCAGCAGCGTCGCCCAGTGAGCCGAAAAGTACGATACTATGATCAAAACGATGTTGGTGAGGATGCCGAACACACGCAAGGGTATCATCGTCCGCATGGTGTAGGTCGCGACGACGAAGATCGACGCGAACACTCCGCCGACCTGCTGAATGGTTTGTGCCGTATCCATGAACGTGGTCCGTGTGCCAAGCTGGAGGAGCCGATGCGTCGGCGGTCTTTTCCGGGATTATAAAGGTCTGACGGGCCTTCGCCAGCGACGCCCCGGTGCTGTGGCTATGCCTTGTGTATGTGACAAGCACTCGAACGCTGGTTCGAACATCCAGCTCGAAATGACCCGGATCGTTGACGATCCGGTTCCACCGGGGCAACGTGAGAGGCGATCCGCCGGCGGCCGAAAGGCGCTCCGGCTGCCCCGCTGCCGGCGTCAAACCATGTCGAAGCTCCCGCTTCCCGCTCGTCTCGCTGGCCTCGCGACGGCTGCGATCCGCGCCCTCTCCCGGACCGCCGCCGGTCTGATGCAGTTCGGGCGCGCGCCGGCCACCCCATCGGATATTCTCCGCACCCGGGAGGCGGTGATCGGGGTCCCGTTCCTCTCGACGCTCGACGCCGCCGCCATCACGGATGTCGCCAATACGCTCCGCCGTATCGACGTCCCCGGCCACAGCATGCTGATCCGCAAGGGCGAGGCCGGCGACTGCATGTACTTCCTCGCGGATGGCGAAGTCGAAATCGAACTGCCGGGCGACAAACGTATTCGCCTCGGCACGGGCGCATTCTTCGGCGAAATGGCGCTGATCGACAATCGCCCACGCTCCGCCAATGTCACCACCACCCGCGCATCGACATTGCTGGTGCTCGATCTCGCCGACTTCTGCGCGCTGATGGCGCGGCACCCGGACCTCGGCAGGATGATCGACGCCGAGGCCAAACGCCGCGCCCGGCAGAACGCCTGAGCCTTTCAGGCGCGGTG
>JBEIPX010000300.1:0-4435 GCA_040376815.1 Bradyrhizobiaceae bacterium | reverse complement strand
GGGCGGCGTGTAGGTGCCGTCTGAGACCACGGCGCCGCACGTGCAAGCGCCGATCAGCGATCCCGAAGCCTTCATCCGCGCCAACACGCGGCTCCGTCCGGTGCCGCTGGTGCCGGAGATTTCCATCTTCGTCGCCGATGAAGCGGTGCCGCTCTGGCATCAGACCGAGGAAGAACTCGGCGCCACCGGATTGCCGCCACCGTTCTGGGCGTTCGCGTGGGCCGGCGGACAGGCGTTGGCGCGCTACGTGCTTGACCATCCGGAGAGCGTGCGCGGCAAGCACGTGCTCGATCTGGCGACAGGCTCGGGGCTCGTCAGCATCGCTGCGATGAAGGCAGGAGCAGCTTCCGCGGACGCAGCCGACATCGATCGCTTTGCGCTCGCGGCTGCGCGTCTCAACGCCCAGCAGAACAACGTCGCGATCTCGACACTTTCGGACAATCTTCTGACTGCCGACACCCACAAGGCATGGCAGACGATTCTCGCCGGCGACATCTTCTACGAGCGCGACACGGCCGAACAGGCCTTCGCCTTTCTCTCGATGCGCGCGGCGCGCGGCGCCACGATCCTGATCGGTGATCCGGGCCGAAGCTATTTGCCCAAGGACAGGCTCATCCAGCTCGCGGAGTATCGCGTGCCGGTTACCCGTGAACTGGAAGATATGGAAATCAAACGAACCGGCGTTTGGACGCTCACATCAACGTGAGCGAAGCAGACGCGGGTTCGTCAACCAAGCATTAACCATAATCGCCCATAAGTCGTGCTTGGGGGCTCCCATTGAAGGGTTTGTTTATGAACCGGTCAAACCAGGTGAGCGGACTCGGAATGCTGTCGATCATGCTGGCACTGGCCGGCATGCTGATCGGCGTGTCACAGACCGAGGGCTGGATGATGCGAACGAGCGCCAACAAGGCTCAGCCCGCGCTGACCGTGAGCAAGGCGAGCCTGACGCGCCCGACAAGCTGATCGCTCTAATCTCCCGGAATCAGGCCGCGGCAGTCGCAACGACCCTGGCCAGCAGCACCTCGCGGCGCGCCAGCGAGCTTCGCGCCTTCAGCGTCGAAGCGATGTGCTGAAGCGCACCATCCTCGAACGCCGCGAAGATCGTGTCGTGGACGTAGCTCTTGCGGCAGATCGCCGGCGTGTTCGACAATTCATCCGCCGCGGCGCGCACGGCCTCGAGCACCTGCCGGCGGCGACCGCGTTCGCTCGGCGCAGGCTCGATGCGCGACAGAATCTCGAGCGCTGCCGCAGACGCGACCAGCGTGCGGAAATCCTTCAGCGAAATCTTGATGCCGGCGATGTCGCGCAGGAAGTTGTTCACCTGCGTGGTCGACACGTTTCGCACGATACCGCCATTGTCGCGATACTGGAACATGCGCTTCCCAGGCACATCGCGCAGCACCTGCAATGCGTGCAGAAGCCGTGGCGCCTTGCAGGTCTTGCTGATGTCCTTGCCGCCCTTGCCGCGGAACGTCAGCGTCACGCGGTGGTCATCGAGAGAGACGTTCGACTTCAGCAGCGTGGTTGCGCCGCGGGTGCCGTTCATGCGCGCATAGGATTCGTTGCCCGGGCGGATCGCGGTCTTGGAAATCAGTTCGATCACGGCCGCGAGCGCAAACTCGCGCGTCGGCTCGTTGCCGGCGAGATGTTTTGCGACGTTGCGGCGGATGCGCGGCAACGCGCCGACCAGTTCGCTGAGGCGATGCGCCTTGCGCGTCTCGCGCACCTTCTCCCAGTCGGCGTGATAGCGGTATTGCAAACGTCCAGCAGCATCGCGGCCGACGGCTTGCAGGTGAAGCGACGGATCGGCGGCGTAAAGGACATCGCGATAGGCCGGCGGCACGGCGAGTGCGTGAAAGCGGCGCACGGTCGAGGCGTGTCGGACCAGCGATCCGTTCGGTCGCACGAAGGAATACCCGCGCCCGCGACGGACGCGGCGGATGGTCAACTGATGCGGAGCGCCCAGCGTCAGGCCCAATTCCTGGGCCAGCCCCTCGACAGACGGCCGGGAGCGTTCAGGCATGGATGTGACGATGCCCGCCGAGGCCGGCTCCGCCACAAGAAAATTCTGTTGATCTATCATTAGTTTACGCCGCCTACGCCTGCACCTGAGAACGGCGAGCCCATCCGGTTGGTTCCGAAGGTGGCCGCGAGGGGGCCATTTAGGAGGTCAGCGCGGGTTTAGCTACCCCAAATCCGCAGGGCGGGTTAACGGGTGACTGTCGGATTTCGGGAATTGATCCGAAATACAACCGGATCGGCTGATTTCGAACCCGCATCAGCGGTTCGGCTGGAGATCATCCCGGCATTTTCCGGATGCCGGATCGCAGTGCGCGCGAGGATCTGTTCGCGCCGCCAAAAGTCCTAGTCATTTCGTCTTGTCGCGTTCGCGAGCGGCGTCGCATAATTGTCCCAACAACAGAAACGACCTTCGGCCGCCCCGCGCGGCCGTTTGTCCTGGTGGAGGAAGACATGTCCGAGAAGATCTATGACGTCACGGCGGATTGGGCGAAGCGCGCCTTCGTCGATCAGGCCAAGTACAAGGACATGTACGCGCGCTCGATCAAGGACCCGAACGCGTTCTGGGCCGAACAGGGCAAGCGCGTCGACTGGATCAAGCCTTTCACCACGGTTGAGAACGTCTCCTACGCCCCGGGCAACATTTCCATCAAATGGTTCGAGGACGGCATCCTCAACGTCGCGCACAACTGCGTCGATCGCCATCTCGCAAAGCGCGCCGACCAGACCGCGATCATCTGGGAAGGCGACGATCCGTCCGAATCGAAGCACATCAGCTATCAAGAGCTGCACGACGAAGTCTGCCGGATGGCGAACATCCTGCGGCTGCGGAACGTCAAGAAGGGCGACCGCGTCACCATCTATATGCCGATGATCCCGGAAGCGGCCTACGCGATGTTGGCCTGCGCGCGCATCGGCGCCATCCACTCCGTGGTGTTCGGCGGCTTCTCGCCGGATTCGCTTGCCCAGCGTCTGACCGATTGCGAATCACGCGTCGTCATCACGGCGGACGAAGGTCTGCGTGGCGGCAAGAAGGTCGCACTTAAAACCAACGTCGATGCGGCGATCGCCAAAGCCGGCAACGTCGATCATGTGATCGTCGTCAAGCGCACCGGCGGCAAGGTCGACATGAATCCGGTTCGCGACGTCTGGTACCACGAAGCAGCCGCGATGGTGACGAGCGAGTGCCCCGTCGAGCCGATGAACGCGGAAGATCCGCTGTTCATCCTCTACACCTCGGGCTCGACCGGCAAGCCGAAGGGCGTGCTGCACACCACCGGCGGCTATCTCGTCTACGCGTCGATGACGCATCAGTACGTGTTCGACTACCACGAGGGCGACATCTACTGGTGCACCGCCGACGTGGGTTGGGTCACGGGTCACAGCTACATTCTCTACGGACCGCTCGCCAACGGCGCGACCACGCTGATGTTCGAAGGCGTGCCGAACTACCCGAGCAATTCCCGTTTCTGGGAAGTGATCGACAAGCATCAGGTCAACACGTTCTACACCGCGCCGACCGCGATCCGTGCGCTGATGCAGGGTGGCGACGCGCCGGTGACGAAGACCTCGCGCAAATCGCTGCGCCTGCTCGGCTCTGTCGGCGAGCCGATCAATCCGGAAGCATGGGAGTGGTACTATCACGTGGTCGGCGACGGCCGCTGCCCGATCGTCGATACCTGGTGGCAGACCGAGACCGGCGGCATCCTGATCACACCGCTGCCCGGTGCGATCAAGCTGAAGCCCGGCTCGGCGACGCAGCCGTTCTTCGGCGTGGTGCCGGAGATCGTCGATGCCGACGGCAAGGTGCTGGAGGGCGCGTGCAGCGGCAACCTCTGTATCGCGAAATCATGGCCGGGGCAGATGCGCACGGTCTATGGCGATCACAAGCGTTTCGAAGAAACCTATTTCTCGACCTACAAGAACAAGTACTTCACCGGCGACGGCTGCCGCCGCGACGAGGACGGCTACTACTGGATCACCGGCCGTGTCGATGACGTCATCAACGTCTCGGGTCACCGCATGGGCACGGCGGAAGTCGAAAGTTCGCTGGTCGCGCACGAGAAGGTCTCGGAAGCCGCCGTCGTCGGCTACCCACACGACATCAAGGGCCAGGGCATCTACGCCTACGTGACCCTGATGACGGGTGCACAGCCGAGCGAGGACCTTCGCAAGGAGTTGATCGCGTGGGTGCGCAAGGACATCGGTCCGATCGCCTCGCCCGACCTGATCCAGTTCGCGCCCGGCCTGCCGAAAACCCGCTCCGGCAAGATCATGCGCCGTATCCTGCGCAAGATCGCAACCGCCGAATACGATGCACTCGGCGATATCTCCACGCTGGCCGATCCTGGCGTGGTGCAGCACCTTATCGACACTCACCGCGAGATGCAGGCTGCCTGACTTCGGTTGAAGC
>JBEIPX010000014.1:0-17417 GCA_040376815.1 Bradyrhizobiaceae bacterium | reverse complement strand
TGTCGAACGGCTGATCGGGGGCATAGGACGACGGCGGCGCGCTGCGGCGCCCTCCACCGAACACATCGCTGAAGAACGAGAACAGATCCTGCGCCGGCGCAACGGATGCACCAAGACAAGTGGCAGCGACGAGCGTCGCAGCAGCAACAACGAAACGCCTCGGAGCGATACGCATGGCATCATCCTCAATAAAGCGCAGACATGGCGCTGCCGCGCAGTTCGCGCAAAGAAGCTGACGTAACTGGACGCGGCGCTTCAGCCGTCGCCTCGAATTTCAACTGCGCGCTCTTCGGCAGCACGACCACCTTGGTGCCGACATTGACCCGGGCGAACAGGTCGACGACATCCTCGTTGGTCAGACGAATGCAGCCACTCGAGACGAACTTGCCGATGGTCGTCGGATCGTTGGTGCCGTGAATACGGTACATGCTGGAGCCAAGGTACATGGCGCGCGCGCCGAGCGGATTGCCCGGTCCACCGGCCATGAAACGCGGCAGATATGGCTGGCGCGCGATCATCTCCTGCGGCGGATGCCAGTCCGGCCACTCCATCTTGCGCGATACGCTCTGGACGCCTGACCACGTAAAGCCTTCGCGGCCGACGCCAACGCCGTACCGGATCGCTTTGCCGCCACCGAGAACATAGTAGAGCGCCGTGTTGCCGGTATCGATGACAATCGTGCCCGCGGCCTCGCGCGTCGGGAAGTTCACCGTGGTCCGCCGAAGCCGCTCGGGCGTGGCGACGGAGTCCTCTTCCATGACGCCGATCTCCGGCCGGCCGATTCCGTCACTCGGCCACGTCGCCGATGGCGCTGGCGCGTACCCCAGCACCTGAGCCTGCGCTGCTGCGACCGGAAGAATAGCCAGAGAGAGAACAGATACGGCGGCGAAGATCGACCGCCGCGCTGCGATACGAACATTCAACCTGGCGCTCATGAAAGGCCCCTGCGTTAGCACCGGCATCCGGCATCAGGCAAACGCGGATCTCGGTCGCCGGTTCCTTCGGCCAGCTCCTTTGCTGGAGTTATGTCAGCGCTGCTGCCGAGAGCATCCGCCGATCAATATTGCGCGATGGAACTTTGCCCTGCCGGTATCGTTACCCATCCACGCCGCATGGGCTGCGAGGCGGTCAGACAATCGCCTCAGGTCATGATGAGGCATTGGGTGCAGGGGTTTGAGGAGCTGGCATGTCGCTCGGAACGATTCTCGTTGTCATTTTGATTTTGATCCTGCTCGGTGTGATCCCGACCTGGGGCTATAGCGGCAACTGGGGTTACGGACCGTCCGGAATCGTCGGCACCGTTCTGGTTATCGTTCTCGTTCTGGCGTTACTGGGCCGGCTCTAACGCTTACGCGCAACAGATTGCGCCGTGGAAACATCGATGGCAGGAGCAGACGCCGCACGGCGCAAGAATGCGCCGACGGTACGGCTGGCGGCGGATAATCTGCCGCCGATTTCGTTCTCGCTGCGGGATATCGCAAGCTTTTCCATCATCGCGATCGCGGTCATTGCGATCATTGCCGCGCTCTATATCGGGCGTCTCTTCTTTCTCCCGATCGTGGCGGCTTTCGTGGTTGGGACGATGCTCTCGCCGACAGCGCAGAAGTTATCGGCGTACAGAATCCCGCGTACAGTCAGCGCTGTGCTGATCGTGTCGGGCGTCTGCCTCGCGCTGCTGTTCATCGTGGGCCTGATTTCCGCGCCGCTGATGGATTGGAGCCAGCGCATCCCGGAGATCACGGCCGCCATCAAATCCAAGCTGCACGTCTTCGACCGGCCGCTCGCGCTCTGGTATCAACTGCGGGACATGTTTGGCGAAACGACCGCAGCGGCACCCGTGCTTTCTCTGCCGAAAGCCGACTGGGTTCAGTCGATGCTCGAATTCCTGTCGCCGACGGTGGCACAACTGCTGGTGTTTCTCGCAACACTCGTGCTGTTCATCGCAAGCTGGCCCGACATGCGCCGCGGCCTGATCATGATGTTTCCGGTCCGCGAAACGCGGCTGCGCACCTTGCGCATTCTCAACGCGATCGAGGGGCAGCTTGGCGGGTACTTGCTGATGGTGACCGGCATCAACGTGGGCGTCGGTATCGCAACCGGCCTGATCTGCGCGGCTACCGGCATGCCTAACCCGGCAGGCCTTGGCGCACTTGCCGCGACACTGAACTACATTCCGATCATCGGCCCTATCGTGATGTTCGTGGTCATCGCGGTGATCGGCCTCATCAGCTTCCCGTCGATCGGTGCCGCACTCCTCCCCTGCGCCCTGTTTGCCAGCATGATCTTCGTCGAGGGGCATTTCATCACGCCTACGATCATCGGCCGGCGGCTTCAGCTCAATGCTCTCGCTATCTTTCTCGCCATTGCCTTCTGGACGTGGCTGTGGGGGCCGATGGGTGCATTCCTGTCCTCACCGATCCTGATCGTCGGACTGATCCTGAAAGAGCATCTGACGCCCGATGCGAACGGATCGCTTCCTGAAAGCTAATCGCGGTTCAACCGATGGAACTTCGCTTGCAGGCGCGCGTTCTCTCCCCGACTTCACTTCACCCGAATGAAGAGACGCCAATGTCCAGTACCGACGGCGAAAGCGAGATGAGAACAATGGCCGACAAAGCAACCTACGACCGACTTGAGAAGGATATCGAGGCCGTGAAAAACGATATGTCAGCGCTTGGCGAACAGATCTCCGAGGCCCTGAATGCACTCGCAGGCAGCGCCCGCAAGGAAGCAAAGCGCGGATACAAGCGCGCCCGCGCCAACGTCGATTCCGTCATGTCTGATGTGGGCGAACGTGGCAATGCGGCGCTGGAAGCGGCGCAGGATGCTGCCGCATCGCTCGAGGAAACGCTGGAAGATGCAATTCATCAGCGCCCGATCGCGGCAATCGGCCTCGCCGTCGGCCTCGGCTTCCTCATCGGCGTCACCTGGCGCCGCTGAGGCAACCTGACCACTACAGGAACCCGTGCTGCCGACGGCAGCCGCGTGATTTGTACATCCGGGAGAGATCGTCAGAATGATGCGGCTGATCGATGATCTGAAAGAAAGCACGGGCTCGCTTCTGCGTATGACGTCGATTGCGATGGCAGCGGCGGTATCGCTGTTCATCGCAACGGCGTTCCTGTGCGCTGCCGCCTTCGTCGTGGTCCTGAACACGCATGGACTGATGTGGGCCTGCCTGACCGGTGCCGGCATCTACGCCGTGCTGACGGCACTTGCGGCTGGCGTCTACCTTTATCGCAAACGCCAGGCCAGGCGGATCGTGCCGGAGAAAGTCAAAGAGAAAGCCAAGACGGTCTTTCAGAGTGCGCTTGCCGATCCCATGGTGCTAGCGGCAGGTCTTCAGATCGTTCGTACGGTTGGAGTGAAGCGGCTTTTGCCGCTGCTTGCGATGGGCGGAATTGCTTTCGGCCTGATGGCCAGTCGCTCGGGCGCCGAGCTGCCGGAAGAGGAGGAGGATTGATCTTCCTCCAGACAAGCTAACCTCAGGTAACGCAGCGGCCTGAATCCAGAACCTTGGCGACCTCAGTTAAACCGCTCACCACCGGTTCACATGCGATCATCCTGCGCGACGAATTTGGCTTGACCGGCCTGGCCGCTGGCGCAGGCGTACTGTCGCCGCGCACCTGATCGGCCGGAACGCGGATCAGCACGGATGTGTGCGCCAGTTGATCGACCTGGATCGAAACGGTCCGAAGCGATTGTCTGGACGGGACCGTCACGACATCGCGATCGCCCTTCCCTGAACGATTGATCTCAGGCGCGCCCCCCGGTGCAATCAAGGCGGCATTGCCGTGACGCATACCGAAGGAGCCAAGATCGTTGCCGGATGCCATTTCCAGATGGGCTCCGCTCAATGCCAGCACCGCCGCGGCGGCGCCGAGAAGACTAGTTGAGATTCGCGCCATGAGTGGCCTCACACGCTTTCCGTTGTGCTTTCGCTGATCAACGGCGGCCGGAACGCAATGTTCCGGCGAGGAAACGGAACGGCCGTCTCAATAATTTTTGAGCAGCCGGGAACGGACGCATGCAAACGCAGTTACCCATGCAGCCGGTTATTTCCCCCTGCCCCAATTGACCGGCGACGTGGGGCGCGGCCGTGGTGATGCCGGTCGCGCCCTTTTTCTTTTGGCGCTGCCACGCGGCCGCAGGTTCAATCCGCCAACATCCGTTTCGACAGCAAAAAGCCGGGCACGAGGCCCGGCTTTTTCAATGGCCCAGGATTGGCGGGGGATCAGGACGCGGCAGCGTGCGGCTTGCGCGAGCGCGAATTGCGCTGGAAGAACAAGGCCTGACTTGCCACCGCCGAAACCATCGCCGGCTGGAACGGCTTCGAGATGAGGAAGGCCGGTTCCGGCCGTTCGCCGGTGAGGAACCGTTCCGGATATGCGGTAATGAACACCACCGGCACTTCGAACGCCTTCAGCAATTCGTTCACCGCATCGAGACCCGAACTGCCGTCGGCAAGCTGGATATCGGCCAGAATCAGGCCCGGACGTTTCTTGCCCGCCATCGCGACCGCATCCGTATGGGTACGGGCAACGCCGATGACGTTGTGGCCGAGGTTCTTGACCAGGCTTTCCAGATCCATCGCAATGAACGTCTCATCCTCGATGATGAGAACGTCGGTCGCGATCTCGGCCGCCATCTCACGGCCAGCCAGATCGGCGAGTTGACGTACCTCGGCGACATCTTTCTGCAGAACGTAGGCCACGTCCTCCTCGGCAAACCCCTCCAGCGACAGCAACAGGAATGCCTGGCGCGGCAGCGGAGTGATGTTCGAAAGACGCCGTTCGGACGGCACCTGCAGGAACGGAGCATCGGTACTTTCGTTGACCGATACGGAATTCCAGATGCCGGTGAACAGGCGGAACAGACCGGCGCGCGGCCCGTGTTTTTCATCGAGAAGGCCCGGGTCCTGAAGCAGGGCTTCCAGCATCGCGGCAACGTATGCGTCGCCGGAAGCCTGGCTACCGGTCAGAGCACGGGCGTAGCGCCGCAACAGCGGCAGGTGTTCGGCAACAATTTGAGATCGAGACATCCCCACTCCATCGCTTACGCACCCGCAACGAGGCCGGCGGCACTGCCGCCGTCGTCCTTGCGCATGCCATTCTGCACCTGACGACTCCCGAAAGCGATAAAAGTTCCCTGGCCCCGGAACTTTTCCGCAGAACCCGCATTAAACCACCTACACGTCTCGCGAACCGCGCCGGGACGAGCGGGGGAAAGATCATACATTAGAGCGAGTTAGCCGTTCACGGCTTTGAGAAAGTTACGGATCGCAGATGAAAGACACCAAGCCACAAACAGCAAGGCCCGCAGGGGCTGGCAAGCCCGGCGGACTGAATGCTGAAGTTCAGTCCCGCATCGGGCATCAATTGCGCGCAATGTATGATGACGTCGTGCGTCAGGGTGTGCCGGATCGGTTCGCGGATTTGATCCGAAAACTTGATGGGCCGGACGCGGGCGCGGCGGGCGCAACAGCCGGAGCGGCTGACCAGTCAAACCTTGCAGCCAAAAACGATGGGAGGGACTAATGCCCCTCACCAATTCCCTTCGGGATGACATTCTGGCCACCGTGCCGAGCTTGCGCGCTTTTGCGATGTCGCTCAGCGGCAACAGCGATCGTGCGGACGACCTTGTTCAGGAAACGCTGCTGCGGGCGCTTGCCAACATCGACTCGTTCCAGCCGGGCTCGAATCTGCCGGCGTGGTTGTTTACGATTCTGCGCAACCTCTTCCGCTCGGATTATCGCAAGCGGCGGCGCGAGGTTGAGGACGCCGACGGCAGCTATGCCGAGACGTTGAAGTCGCAGCCGAGCCAGACCGGACATCTCGAGTTCGAGGAATTCCGGGCTGCACTCGAGAAGCTGCCGCAGGATCAGCGGGAAGCCTTGATCCTCGTGGGCGCCTCCGGGTTCTCTTACGAAGATGCGGCCGCGATCTGCGGCTGTGCGGTCGGCACCATCAAGAGCCGCGTCAACCGCGCACGCTCGAAGCTGAGCGCGATGCTCTACGTCGACAGCGCTGAGGATTTTGGCCCGGACAACACGGTCCGCGCCGTGATCGGTGGCAACGGGTAAACCCGCTGCGCCGATCCGGATCGCGGCATCGGTAACATCGGGCATCGTAACGCAGATTAAAAGCGGCCAGTTGAACTGGCCGCTTTTTTGATGCCTCTGGACGATAGAGTTACGGGCTTCAGCTTATCAATTCAATCCGCCGAAGGCCCAGATCAACACGAGGATCGGAAGCGGAATACCGAGAATCCAAAGCAACAAATAGCGACCCATATCTATTCTCCAGACATCATGACGATTGATGCCGGATAAATGTCCGGGCGCGGGCTTTGTTCCGCTTACACGCGGTTCGCCGGTACTTGCAACTTTCCGGTTCGCAGGATTTCCGGGGTATCGAGCACGGTGCTCATCGGCGCCGTGAGCTCATAGACATAACTCACATCGGTGAAGTAGCTCTTCGACGAGCCACCGAGCGCCTCCGGCGCCACCCGCTCAAGCAGGGTGCGTCCGAAATCACTATCCGCGCGGCGCGTCGCTTCGCTGGTATTGAACTCCTCCCAGCGAAAATTGAAAACTGTGTTCGGCTCATCGCCGCTCAACGACCACTGCGCGACGACATTCGGATGCTTGCCGACCAGCGACAATCCTTCATCCGAATGCGACGCGAGCTCGAAGAACAGCAGCGCCAGGCTCTGGGCGGCGCGCGCGCTGACGACGAGATCCGGACCGTTCAGGGAAATCCGCTCGGCATGCGGGATCGCACGCGCCTCGAACAGACCCTTCAGCTTGACGCCCTGCCATTGGCTGTCGCTGAGCAACGTGACCACATGCGACATCGCATGAATCCGGCCGATCAGAAGTTCACGGGCGACGTTGAGATCGGCACCGGGCCGGATCGTCCGGGTGACGATCGACTGGATCACGGCAAGAATGTTCTTCACACGATGGTTGAGTTCGTCGATGACGGCCGTCAGTCGGCGCTCGAAATCGATCCGGGTTTCGATCTCGCGGGTCAGGCGCAGATTGCTGTGAACGACATAGCCCAGCAGTCCGCAGACGATGCTGGTGAGCGCGATGCCGATTAGGGCGACGATCAGGGCGATGTCGCGGGCGCGGATCGACGGCTCGGTTTTCGGATAGTAGGTCAGCGTCCAGTCGCGGCCCCCGAAGATCACAGTGCGTGCCCAGCCCTGTACGCCTTCCGGCTGGCGTACGAGCGCGGTCGTCACGTTGCCCTCCGCATCCGCCCGCAGTTCCTGCGATGGATTGCCGGGATCGATCAGGGAAACCGTAAAGGGAGCTGCGCCATCGTTCGGCAGCATCAGCGGTGCGAGACGGTAGGATATGGAGATGAAGCCGAGAATGTCGTCGGATGTGTCGCGGGTGACCGGGGCTGCCAGCACCACCCCCATCGCACCATCACTCAGCAGGCGAAGCGGATCGGAACTGATCGGTTTGCCTTCCCTGGCGCTGCGCGAAAGCACCGGCCCGAGGTTGGAGCTTTTCTCGAGCGAGCGGCCGGCAAGCGCCATGGCGCCCGGCGACTTGGGCTCGACATCCATGACCACAAGCTGAGGCTCGCGAACAGCGGCAAGATCGAGCGGCGCGTCGTCAAAATCGCGCAGCACCGGCTTCGGATAGCCGGCGCGTTTGAGTTCGGCCTCGGCAGCGGGGAGATCGCCGGGCTGGATGCGGGCAATCCAGCCCACCACGGCAAAGTCAGTGCGCGAGGCGACGATCGCGGGGCGCAGCGGTTTCAGCGTATCGGACTGATAGAACGCGGGCGACCGGAACAAGCCGACCGCGACCCGCATCAGCAACTCGCGCTCGCCGAGGCGATCCTGAACCGCACCCGCATGGCTGTCGATCGCGCGTGCCAGGGCAAGCTGATCGAGCGATTGCTCTTGGTCGTAGACCCGCAACGCGGTGAGGCCCGAGGCGGTTACCCCGAGCAAAGCCACCAGCGCGATCATAATTCCCAGCCGGAGCACGCGTTTACTCAAAATGATGATGGAGGATCAGATGTTTATTCACGAGCTTCGGCCGAGCCTCTCCGGAATGACGTTGTCGAGGAAAAGAAGAAAAGAAAAGGACAAACGCAATTCCCGGTTGCAGGCTGAGTGCCACCTGCAAGAAGCCTGAGTATCTCAATTCTCATCCTGAACTCCGGTTCCATCGGCGCGGAAAACTTTTCGTCCGCGTCAGCGCCGCCGCTCCGGATCATACTGGCTGGGCGGCGCCACGGACGCCTTGCTCGATAGCTCGCCGAGCGGCGGGCGAGATAGGCCTATGTGATCAAGGTGGGGCTGCGCGCGGGCCAGGATCAGACCAACAACGATCAGGATAATGCCTACAACGACGAGCCCCAGAAACATCTTGCCGTAGTCGAGCATCATTCACGCACCCAGCGGTATCGGGAGCTAACCGCTTGAGGGCGAAAGCGTTCCGATACCGAGAGGCAAGACGGTGGAAAATCCCGCTTCCGGGAGCACATCCCGCTTCCGGGAGCACGGAGGCTCTATGGCTCCGCCGGCGATACCCCCGCCCAATCACGTCAGGGGCAGCAAGCCGAGGCGAGCCCAGGGGCCACGTATCACAGCTTCTCGATACTGCCGTCGCTGATGATCTCGATCTCGGTCGGCGACGCCTTGAACGGCGCCGAGAGCGATCGCCATGTTTTCATGTGCGGAGAGCGGGCATGCGCCGCGAGATCCTCGCGCGTCTCCCAGCGCTCGACCACAACAAACCGGTTGGGATCGTTCACGCTGACGTGGCTGTCATAGTAGATGCATCCCTTCTCCTTCTGCGTTTCGGCAATGCATTCTTTCGCTCCGGCTAGATAGGCATCGCGATGCTCGGGCTTCACCTGCGTGGTGGCAACAACGTAGATCATGGCAGCCTCCTCGCGCATTACCGGATATCGACCTTCGCCGGCGTGATGATTTCGATCTTTGCCGGCGCGCTCATGCATTCCTTCACCACCTTGCGCCAGGCCCGCATGTGATCGCTTGCGCCGTGCGGACCGAGCGCGTCGGCATTCTCCCATTGCTCAACGAAGACGAACTTCGCTGGATCGGTCACGCTCTCGTGCATGTCATAGGCGATGCAGCCCGGTTCGTTCAGCGTCGCTGCGATGCAGACTTTGGCGCCGGCAATCAGCTCGGCGCGAGTTTCGGGTTTCACGGTCAGGGTGGCAACAACATAGATCACGCGACATTCCTCCGATTATTTCAGGCTTTTTGGACGCGTCCCGTTGCGGGCACAGCCTTGAATTTCCGCGAATTCTAGACCCCGGATGAACGATTGCAACGCGGGCGGGCCTTGCCGGACGACCGAACGGGCGGAAAAGGCCCAAAAAACGGAATCCGGGCTCATATTAATCTTGAAAGCGCCATCTTAGTGTTCCATATGACGTGCACGACCTTGAGATTCATCAGGTCCCTGCAAGCTGCGTGTTCGAGCCCTCCTGGGCCTCAGGCTTGCCCCCGTCTCGCCAACACACGACACCCTTAACACGCTGGTGTCCCGAGACTTGCCCGTACTGGCATTCCGTCAGGACGCGCTCTCCCTTTATGGAAAGACTTCTTTTGACCTCCTTTCAGGATTTCGGCCTCGCCGATCCCATCGCCCGTGCGCTCAAGGACGAGAACTACGTTACGCCCACGCCCATTCAGGCCCAGACCATCCCGATCGCCCTGACGGGCCGCGACGTGGTCGGCATCGCCCAGACCGGCACCGGCAAGACCGCCGCCTTCGCTCTCCCGATCCTGCACCTGCTGCTGCAATCGCGCCCGAAGCCGCAGCCGAAGCATTGCCGCGTTCTGGTGCTGAGCCCGACCCGCGAACTGTCGGGTCAGATCCTCGACAGCTTCAATGCCTACGGCCGCCATATGCGCCTGACCTCGGCACTCGCCATCGGCGGCGTACCGATGGGCCGCCAGGTTCGGTCCATCATGCAGGGCGTCGAGGTGATGGTCGCCACCCCCGGCCGTCTGCTCGACCTCGTGCAGGGCAATGCGCTGAAGCTCAGCCAGGTCGAGTTTCTCGTCCTCGATGAAGCCGACCGCATGCTCGACATGGGCTTCATCAACGACATCCGGAAAATCGTCGCCAAGCTGCCGATGCGCCGGCAAACCCTGTTCTTCTCGGCCACCATGCCGAAGGACATCGCCGACCTCGCCGAGCAGATGCTGCGCGATCCGGCGCGGGTCGCGGTGACACCTGTGGCCTCGACCGTCGATCGCATCGAACAGCGCGTCCTTCAGGTCGATCATGCGGCCAAGCCTGCCCTGCTCGCCAAACTGCTGACGCAGGAGCCGGTCAACCGCGCCCTCGTCTTCACCCGCACCAAGCATGGCGCCGACAAGGTGGTGAAGGGGCTCGCGAAGTCCGGCATCGCCGCCGAGGCGATCCACGGCAACAAGTCGCAGAACCATCGCGAGCGCGTCCTCGCCGCTTTCCGGTCCGGACAAATCCGGACCCTCGTCGCCACCGATATTGCCGCGCGCGGCATTGACGTCGATGGCGTCAGCCATGTGGTCAATTTCGACCTGCCGAATATTCCGGAAACCTACGTCCATCGCATCGGCCGCACCGCGCGCGCCGGCGCTGATGGCATCGCGATCTCGCTCTGCGCCGGTCCCGATGAGCACGGTTACCTGCGCGATATCGAGCGGCTGATCCGCATCAGCCTGCCGAAGGAAGACCTGCGGACGCCGGGACAGCGCGACGCAGCCCCTGCCCCGCATCATCGTCCCGGACGGGCACCGCATCATCACGGCCATGGCGGCCGGCCCCAGCGCGACGACGCCAGCTCGACCTCGAAGGGGCCACGCCGGCGCCGCAAGCCCGGCGGCGGTGGCCAGCCCAACCGGCATGACGCACCGCGCCCCTCGCACGGCGGTAACCCATCGCATGGCGGCAAGAGTGATGGTATTCAGGGCGTCGCATTTTTGCGCCGCGAAAGCCGGCCCGCAAAGCCGCAGCGCAACCGCAGTTCAAACAGCTAACCGCATTCGTTCTGGAGCACCCTATGGCGAAAGAAGAGCTGATCCAGTTCGAAGGACTGGTCACCGAAATCCTCCCCGACGCCCGCTATCGCGTTCAGCTCGATGCCGGACATGAGATTATTGCCTACACCGCAGGCAAGATGAAAAAGAACCGGATCAAAACACTTGCCGGCGATCGTGTGACGATCGAGATGTCGCCTTACGATCTGGAAAAGGGCCGCCTGATCTTCCGCCACAAGGACGAGCGTCCGGGCGGCACGGCCGTGCCCCGCGGTGGCCAGGCGCGCGGTCAGTTCCGGCGCCGATGAAGCCTTTGAGACGGCGGCACGCTCTGCGGCCGCCGCCTCCGGGTTATGCCGCAATTGAGACAAATTGCCCGACGTCAAAAAAAGATCTCCTCCGGATTGTTTCAGACTTTCTTTTGGCCTAAACTTTTGGCCATCGATTTTCGGCCGGACGTGACATGAGCTACCACCGGTACAGCCGGTTTAGACGCTGACGACCTCACCCAAAATTCGATATCACCAACCCGCTTCGCCGTGGGTTTTGACGCGACTTAAGTATCGAAAAGGACTTCCCCGTGAGCATGGGAACAGTGAAGTGGTTTAACGCGACTAAGGGCTACGGCTTCATTCAGCCGGATGATGGCGGCAACGACGTGTTCGTGCACATCAGCGCCGTCGAACGTGCCGGTCTCGGCACGCTGCGCGAAGGGCAGAAGATCAGCTACGAGATCGTGGCCGATCGCCGTTCGGGCAAGTCGTCCGCTGACAATCTGCGCGCTGCAGGCTGACGCGTACTGCGGTCCGGCCGCGCATACGCAACGGCTACGGATCAAGACAAGCAAGGGCCGCGTTCGACGCGGCCCTTTTGTTTTTGGACGACTTGCTTCCGAATGATTTGCTTCGAACCTGCGGTTGCGCGTCAGGAACGGCGCCGATGCTTTACTGCATCGATGCGACCTTGATCCCGGTCGGACCGAGGATCACAACGAACAGCACCGGCAGAAAGAATACGATCATCGGCACCGTCAGCTTCGGCGGCAGTGCGGCCGCTTTCTTTTCTGCTTCGTTCATGCGGGAATCCCGGCTCTCCTGCGCCAGCACGCGCAGGGTCTGGCCGAGCGGAGTGCCGTATCGTTCCGACTGCTGGAGCGCGAGACAAACCGACCTGATGTTCTCCAGCCCGGTGCGCTTGGCGAAATTTTCGTAGGCCACCCTGCGGTCCTGCAGATACGACAGCTCAGCCGTGGTCAGCGTGAACTCCTCCGCCAGCGGAATCGACTGCGAACCGATCTCCACCGAGACGCGGCGGAAAGCCGCTTCGATCGACATGCCGGACTCGACGCAGATCAGGAGCAAATCCAGCGCATCGGGAAAGGCACGTTTGATCGACAGCTGTCGCTTGCTGATCTTGTTCTTCAGAAACAGCATCGGTGCCTGCATGCCGAGCAGTGCCGTCATCAAGCACATGCCGATCTTGACAGTCGACGACTGCTCGCTGTTGAGAACAAAGAAAATATAGATCGACGAGACGATCAGGAACACGATCGGTGTGACGAGACGGAAAAACAGAAACGTAACGTACGGAGCCTGCCCACGATATCCGGCCATGACGAGCTTATCGCGCGCCGCTTCCTGCCCGACCCATTTGCCGAGATTGAAGTCATCGACCACCTTCTGCACGACCTGCTTCGGGTTCTGCCGCAGCGACACTTTCTCCGATCGCGCAAGCCGGTCGCGCTCGCGTTGCCGAATCCGCTCGCGCTCGCTGGCAACGGCCTTCATTCGCTTCGACAAGCCGCTTCCGGAGAACAGCGGTATGGCCAGCGTATAGATCGTCGCGCTCACCGCAATGGCGGCAAGCATCATCGCCATGAAGCGGGCATCGTGGAATTTGCTGATGATGAGCTCGAGCACGGCGTCCTCTTCAGAAATCGAAATTGATCATCTTCTTCATCACGAAGATGCCGGTTCCGTAGGACAACGCACTGGCTGCCAGCATGATGTGACCGATCTCGGTAGTGAAAAGAGCGTCCATATAACCGGGACTGGTCACGTAGACCGCCGCCATGACGACCAGCGGCAAAGCACCGATAATGCTGGCGGACGCTTTTGCCTCCATCGACATGGCCTGAACCTTGGCGGCCATTCTCTTGCGGTCACGAAGCACCTTCGACAGGTTTCCAAGCGCCTCGGAGAGATTGCCGCCAGTCTTGGTCTGGATCGCGATCACGATCGCGAAGAAGTTCGTTTCCGGCAGCGGCATGCGCTCATAGAGGCGGCCACAGGCCTCACCGAGCGGCATGCCGATCGCCTGGGTTTCGATGATCGACGCAAACTCGCTCTTGATCGGCTCCTTGGCGTCGGCAGCGACCATCTTGATCGAATCGAATAACGGCAAACCCGCACGGATGCCGCGGACGATCACGTCGACGGCATCGGGCAATCCATCGATGAATTTTTTTTCACGGCGCTTCTTGAGAAAACCGAGCGACCAGCGCGGCACGCCAAAGCCCGCTGCAAAAGCAAGTCCCAACGATGGCAGCAAAGCAATACTCGTGAACAAGAGGCCCACAAAGCTCAGCAACCCGACCACCGCCGAGATGATGATGAACTGTTGCTTCGACCATGACAGACCCGCTTGCTGGATCCGGGTGGTCAGCGGAAGCTTCTCGGATTTCTTGTGCCTGTTCTCGACTTCCTTGAGACTTTCCTCGACCTGCTCGCGGCGGCTGCGCTGGGCGCGCTCAGCACGCCGGCTGGCGATCGGCTCCGCGCGCGCAACCGACGCCCGGCGTTTCTCCGCGCTCTTCTCACCGGAGAGATAGGGATACAGGAACACCCACGCCACGCCGCCGATCGCGACCGCTGCAAGGAAGGCCAAAGCGAGCGCGTGCACGTTCATGCGCGCGCACCCTGACTTTCACCGGTCTCAACCTTCTCGGCAGCATCGAGCGCAGCCGCAAGACGTTTCTCCTCGCCATAATAGCGAGCGCGTTCCCAGAAGCGCGGCCGGCCGATGCCGGTTCCGCGGTGTTTGCCGATGATGTTGCCGTTCAGATCCTCACCCACCATGTCGTAAAGGAAGATGTCCTGGGTGATGATGGTGTCGCCTTCCATACCCATCACCTCGGTGATGTGGGTGATGCGGCGCGAGCCGTCGCGCAGGCGCGCCGCCTGAACCACCACGTCGATGGAGGCGCAGATCATTTCGCGGATAGTCCGCGACGGCAGCGAGAAGCCGCCCATGGTAATCATGGATTCGCAGCGCGACAGCGCTTCACGCGGATTATTGGCGTGCAGCGTTCCCATCGAACCGTCGTGGCCGGTATTCATGGCCTGCAGCAGATCGAACGCCTCTGGTCCGCGGACTTCGCCGACGATGATGCGCTCGGGACGCATACGCAGACAGTTCCGGACCAGATCGCGCATCGTAACCTGCCCCTCGCCCTCGATGTTGGGCGGACGGGTTTCGAGCCGAACCACATGCGGCTGTTGCAGCTGGAGTTCGGCCGCATCCTCGCACGTGATGATGCGCTCATCGTCGTCGATGTAGCGGGTGAGACAGTTCAGCAGCGTGGTCTTGCCGGAGCCCGTACCGCCCGAGATCAGCACGTTGACGCGACAGCGGCCGATCACCTGCAGGATGTCCGCGCCTTCCGGCGAGATCGCGCCGAACTTGACGAGCTGCTCGAGCGTCAGCTTGTCGCGCTTGAACTTGCGGATGGTGAGGGCCGGACCGTCGATCGCCAGCGGCGGCACAATAGCGTTGACGCGCGAGCCGTCGATAAGCCGCGCGTCGCAGATCGGCGACGACTCGTCGACGCGGCGGCCGACCTGGCTGACGATACGCTGGCAGATGTTGAGAAGCTGCTGGTTGTCGCGGAACCGAATGCCGGTCTTTTGAATCTTGCCCGCGACTTCGATGAAAACCGTTCCAGCGCCGTTGACCATGATGTCGGCGATATCGTCGCGTGCCAGGAGCGGCTCGAGCGGCCCGTAACCCAGCACGTCGTTACAGATGTCATCGAGCAGTTCTTCCTGCTCGGCGATCGACATCACGATGTTCTTGATCGCGATGATCTCGTTGACGATATCGCGAATTTCCTCGCGCGCCGACTCGCCGTCGAGTTTCGAGAGCTGCGCAAGATCGATCGCCTCGATCAGCGCACCGAAGATCGTGGCCTTGACCTGATAGTAGTTGTCGGAGCGCCGCGCTTCCGCCGGCGGGGGCGACGGCTGCCGTGATGGAGCCAGCGACGGCGACGCCGCTGCCGGCACGGTGGCCGGCTCCGGCGCGCGGGGAGCGACCGGAGCCGCAAGCACGGGCTCGGCTGCCCGGACCGTCGGCGCCGTTCTGGCAGTATTGTCGACTCCGCTACGCTTACCGAACACCGCGATACTCCACACACATCAGGCCTGCGGCCGGCCGGCCGCAACAATTACGTCGACTACCCGCTTCGCCGCAGCTTTCCAAGCAACGGAGCGAGGAAGGAGTTCTTCGGCTTCTTCGTTTCACCGCGCCCCGTCATACGCTGGGCGATCTGATGGAACATCTCGGCGATCCGATGGTTCGCCGCAATCTCCGCGATCATCTGGCCATTGTTCGATGCCGAACCGAACATCTGCGGCTCGAACGGAATGCTCGCGATCGGATTGGCTTCGATTGCCTTGGCGAATTCGCTGGCATTGATCTCCGGCCGCTTCGGCACACCGACCTGATTGAGGCAGTAAAGTGGAGCACGGTCGTTCGGGCGCGCGCCTTTCAGCAGGTCGTAAAGATTCTTCGTGTTGCGCAGGTTTGCCAGATCGGGGGCCGCCACGATCAGAATGTCGTCGGCGCCGATCAGGGCGCGGCGCGCCCATCCCGACCACTGGTGCGGCACATCCAGAACGATGCACGGCATGGTCGTGCGCAGGGTGTCGAAGATCGAGTCGAAGGCTTCCGTCCCGAAATCGTAAACTCGCTCGAGCGTCGCTGGAGCGGCGAGCAAGCTCAGATGATCGGTGCATTTCGACAGCAGGCGGTCGATGAACGCCGTATCGACCCGGTCTGGCGAGAACACCGCATCGGCAATTCCCTGCGCCGGATCCTGATTGTAGTCGAGACCGGCGGTTCCGAATGCGAGGTCCAGATCGACGACGACCGAATCCAGCGCGAGATCGCGCGCGATCGCCCAGGCCACGTTATGGGCGACCGTCGACGCGCCAACGCCACCCTTGGCGCCAGTGACCGCAATAATACGCCCGACAGCCTTGGCTTCCGGCGACGAGAAGAGCCCGCAGATCGCGCGGACGATGTCGATCGTCCCGACCGGAGACATGACATAGTCGCTCACACCGCGGCGCATCAGCTCGCGATAGAACGTGACGTCGTTGACCCGGCCAACGACGACGACGCGCGTGCCCGCATCACACACCCCGGCAAGCTGATCCAGTCCGCCGAGAATGTCGCCTCGGCCTTCGGTTTCAACGAGAATGACGTTGGGTGTCGGCGCGGACCGGTATGCCTCGATCGCCGCCGGCATTCCACCCATCTGAATCTTGATATGCGCCTTGCCCAGACGCCGGTCCTCACCGGCGGCCTGCACGGTGGCGGCCGTCTCGACCGTCTCGCAGAATGCCTGCACCGAGACGCGTGGCGCCGGCGCGATGTGCGTGTCCTCAACCGGCGCTGATGCCGGCTCGGCCTCGTTCTGGCCCTGTTGCGCGTAGTTTATCATTTTCCAACGTCGCTCAGCTTCGCCTTGTCGGCTTCCGGATAGCTCGTAGCGGTGGCCGTGCCCTTGCGATACTTGTCAAACGCGATGGCGCGGCGTGGTGCATAGGCCGGCGTTTCCGACCGCGGCTGCACGAGATCAGCAGGATTGTCGACCATCGCCGCGAGGTTGCGTTGCGTGGCGCAGCCGAAGTTGTGATACTGCCGGTTCTCGTAGTAGCTCTTGTTCTTGATCGACGGGCCGATATCTTCCGGCCAGATGCCGCACGGGCCGGCGTCCGCGGTGATCTTGGGATAGTTCACGCGAATGGTTGCGAACTGCCGTTCGCTCACCGGCTTGTAGTCTCGAACCTTGATACCGCGCGGAGGGACACCCGCTGCCGTGAGCAGCGCATGAATCTCACGCAGCGAATCGCGTGCCGCTTGCGCATTCGGCGTTCCGACCGGTTGCTCGATGACGATCGCTCCGGTGCCTTCGCGCAGCCACGCCTGGGCCAATCCGGCGATATCGGCCCGCTGCGGTCCGGTCAGACCGCCACGCTGGGAGCCGACGAACACCTCGACGGTGCGATCCGCCTCCTGGATGACGATCGGATGCCGTTGCCGGTAGTCGCTCGGAATGGCGGCCGTGATCTCTTCCTTCGGGGCATGGTTACAGCCGGCAAGCA
>JBEIPX010000373.1:0-3662 GCA_040376815.1 Bradyrhizobiaceae bacterium | reverse complement strand
TCTTGAGGTCGGTGACGTCGAGAATGACGTTGCCGGAGCCTTTGGCCGGCTTGCTGCTTTCGACAGGAAGCGCGTCAGACATGCTCGGCCTCATGCGGCGACAGCCAGCAGGCGTGCATATGCTTGTCGCTGGCCTTCATCAGCGCCGGAACATCGCGGCGGCAGCGATCGACCACCTCCCCGCAGCGCGGATTGAACGAACAACCCGGCGGCAGTTGCGCCAGGTTTGGCGGCTGGCCCTTGATGGGTACGAGCCGCACCCCGGCCTGCTGATCGAGCCGAGGAATCGAGGCCATCAGCCCGCGCGTATAGGGATGCAGCGGATTGCCGTAGAGCTCGCGCGCACTCGCTGTCTCGATGATCTTGCCGCCATACATCACGCAGACGCGGTCGGCGTAACGCGCGACGACACCGAGATCGTGAGTGATCAGGATCAGCGCCGAGCCGGTTTCGCGGGTCAGTTCCTTCAACAGCTCCAGGATTTGCGCCTGCACCGTGACATCGAGCGCGGTCGTCGGCTCGTCGGCGATGATCAGCTTCGGCTGACAGGCCAGCGCCATCGCGATCATGATGCGCTGGCGCATGCCGCCGGAGAATTGATGCGGGTGCGTTTCAAGCCGGCTCTGCGCATCCGGCATCCGCACCCGATCGAGCAGCTCCTTCGCCCTGGCGTAGGCTTTTTGCCAGGGCATCTTCATGTGCAGGTTGACCGGCTCGGCGATCTGCAGGCCGATCGTCAATGACGGATTGAGCGATGTCATCGGCTCCTGGAAGATCATCGCGATCCGGTTGCCGCGGATCTCGCGCATCCGCTCTTCCGGCAGCTTCGTCAGGTCGATGCCGTCGAACAGGATTTCCCCGCCGACGATTTTGCCCGGCGGTTCAGGCACGAGCCGCAGGATCGACAGCGCCGTGATGCTCTTGCCGGAACCGCTTTCACCGACGATCGCAACCGTCTCGCCGGCGTTGACGTCGAACGACACGTTGTTGACGGCCGTAATGGAGCCAAGCCCGGTGCCGAACCTGGTGGTGAGATTGCGAACCTGGAGAAGCGGTTTGCTCACGCGATCGTACTCCGGAGGACCAGCGCGGCAGCGCCGGAGCGCTGCCGCCGAAAACGTGAGGCTCAGTAGCCCATCTTCTTCTTCATGTCCTGATCGACCCACATGCGGGCGTAGATCGGACCCGGACGCACCGAACCGGCGCGCAATTCGCCCTCGTAGCCCTTCACCCACGGCCACCACGCGGTGAAGACATAAGGCGTCGGCATCCAGATGTAGGGCGCGGCGTCGACCATCTCGGTCGTCATCTTGCGCAGTTCGGCGATACGCTTGGCCTCGTCGCGCTCCTGGTAGACGGCTTCCATGCGTGCGGTCAGCTTCGGATCGTCCCACTGCGACGGATTCCACACCTGCTTCGGTATGAAGCTCTTGCGGATGGTCGTGGTCGGGTTGGTGTGACCGTTGTTCATGAAGTAGCCGGCGGTATTCTTCTGCGTCGTCATCGCCGAGAGGAATGCCGCATATTCCATCGGCTGGATTTCCATCTTGACGCCGACCTGCTCGAGATAGGCCGCGACCAGCGGCAGCAGGTCCATATGATCGGGGTTGCACGAACAGACCTGGGTCGTGAACGTGAAGCCGTTCGGATGACCCGCCTCCGCCAGAAGCTTCTTGGCCTTGGCCGGATCGTACTTGAACAGCTCCTTGACGCTGTCGGGCTGCTCGCTGAGCGGCTGGAAGTACGGGCCATACTCGGGGTGCTGCGGATAAGCGTAAAGCTCGGCGTTGCCGTTGTAGTAGGACTTGATGATCTCATCCTTGTTGACCGCAAGATTCATCGCGCGGCGGACGCGGATATCGTCGAACGGCTTCTGATCGACTCGCATCGACAGGAAAGTGCCGGACTGATTCAGCCACTTGTTCCACTTCAGCTGCGGCACGCTCTTTTTCAGCGTATCGACGTCCTGCCAGCGCACCGCTTCCATGATATCGAGCTTGCCGGTGCGTAGCGCCGTGACGCGCGTCGCCTCGTCCTTGATGACGCGATAGACGACCTTGTCGACGTACGGGAGCTTGAATTCCTTTTCGTTGACCGTCTCTTTGTCCCAGTACTCGCCGTTCTTCTCGTAGATCTGCGAGTTGCCGGCGACATAGTCGGTCAGCTTGAACGGGCCGGACCCGTTGACGTTCTTCCAGTTGGTGGCGCCGGCATCGACGACTTCCTTCGGAATGATGCCCGAATAGTAGCCATAGCCGAAGCGGTAGTCCCACTCGGCGTTGAACTTGCTCATCTCGAACACCACCGTGTGCTTGTCAGGCGCGGTGACGTCCTTGACGTAGTCGAAGTAGCTCCGGGTCGCCTTCGGGCTCGTCGAGAGGCGCTTGAAACTGTAGACGACGTCCTCGGCGACCAACTCACGCGCTTTCATCACGCCCGTCTTTTCCGGGAACATGACGCCCTTGCGCAGTTCGATCTTCAGCCGCAGCGGGTTGTCCAACCACTCCCACTTCTCGGCGAGTTCGCCGCGGAGCAGGCTGCTCGGAATGTAGGCATCGGCGATAAAGCTGTTCTTGCCGCCGCGCGATTTGGCCTTGGTGAGATCGGCAGCGAAAAGCTGCTCGTAGATCCCGCCTGTGTCGTGATTGTGCTTCCACGGCCAGTCATAATTGTCGAACGACAGTGCCGAGATGGTTGCATAAACAGTCGCGATCTCGACCGTGCCGCCGTATTTCGGCGCTTCCGGCGCCTGCGCGAGAGCCGGTGACGAGAGCGCAAAGCTCAAAAGCGCTGCGCCCGCGAGATGCCGCATCTTGAAGGTCTGGGTCATGGTTTCTCCCCTCGAGGCCGTTTCTATGCGTTACGTCGTATGCGTTAGCGGTGTCCGCGCATGCGCGGATCGAGCAGATCGCGCAGCGCATCGCCGAACATGTTGATGCTGAACACAACGAGCGTCAGGCAGATGCCCGGCGCGAGCGCCATCCAGGGCGCAAGGTACATGTAGTTGCGGGCGCTGCCCGTCAGCATGCCGCCCCAGGTCGGTGCCGGCGGCGGCACGCCAAGGCCGAGGAACGACAGCGCGGCTTCGGCCAGGATCACCGCGCCGACACGGGTGGTGAACAACACGATCACCGGCGGCATCACGTTCGGCAGCACATGCCGCAAGAGAATGCGCGGCGTTCCGCCGCCGATCGATTGCGCGGCGTGGATATAACTTTGCTCGCGCACGCTGAGCACAGCGCTGCGGATGATGCGCGAGCCGGCGATGCCGTAGAGACAGCCTAGGATCACGATCACCTGCGGCATACCCGGGCCGACGACGGACACGACGACGATCAGGATGACGATATCCGGAAAGCTCATCCACGCGTCGACGAAACGCTGCACGATCATGTCGAACCGGCCGCCGAGATAGCCGGTGGTGATACCGACAACGACGGAAATGATCGTTGCCAGCAGCGCGGCCGAGAGGCCGATGATGACCGAGAGGCGTGCGCCATAGAGGATGCGGGAGAAGATATCGCGGCCAAGATTGTCGGTGCCGAACCAGAACTGCGCGTTCGGCGACTTCATCCGGTTGATCGGCATGATCTGGTTGAAGCCGTAAGGCGCCAGCAGGTCCGCAAAGATGCCGGCGAACAGGAAGATCAGGCAGACGACAG
>JBEIPX010000223.1:0-5631 GCA_040376815.1 Bradyrhizobiaceae bacterium | reverse complement strand
GGCGTGACCGCTGCCTGCGGCGGAGCCGGACGCGGTGCTCTCGGTTCCGCCTTCGGTTCTAGCTTGGGTTCCGACTTGGGTTCAGCCTTGGGCTCGACCCTGGGTTTGGCGGCAGCCGGCGCGCGGCGCGGATCGCGTCCGGGTACCGGAATCTCCGTGATCGGCAAATCGGGAACCGGATTGGCACGCGGGGCCTCTGACGTCGGTGCGATGGCCGCATCTTTCACCGCGGGCGCTGCCGGCGGCGGCGGAACAGCGATCACGGGCGGCGTCTCGCCGCGTTCAATCGCATCGAGCCTGCGCGTTTCGCGATCGATGGCCCGCACTGCAAGCCAGGACGACAGCGACGTCAGATCGAGCGTCTTCGCAGGCGCGTCGGGCGTGCCGTGCGCCAGCACCAAAATCTCCGGCCGGTTCGGCAGCGCGGTCGATGTCAGCAGCGCGCGCATGTCGACCTGATCGGCAGCGATATCGTACCCACCGGACACGACGGTGCGCACGCCCTCGCCTTCCAGCGTCGTCGCGCCGACCCGCAAGCGGCCATCGCTGACGACGAACGCAACCTGCGCGGACGGCGCTGTGAACGCGCCTGCGGCCAGCACCGGCTCCAGCAAACTCCTTAATCGTGCGGCATCCGTCGGCTGCCCGGCGTCGCCCGCGCGGATCGCCGCATCGAAGCTCGCCGGATCGAGACCCGGGATACGCACCTTCTCCAGCGTGAACGAGCCTGCGCCTGACAACGCGCCGCCAAGTCCCGATGCGCTGCGCCCGCGGCTCGCGAGCGTCATCTGCAAAGAGGCGCGCCCGGCCGGCATCGCCAGCCCGCGGTAACGCAGCGCACTTGCATCCGCATTCGTGAACTGCACCCTCGCATCGAGGCCGAGCCCGTTGATGCCCGGCCGCGCATCGATCTCCGCAGACACATCGCTGCCGCCGAGTTTGCCCTTGAGAGCGTGGAACGACAGCGCATCACCGCTGGTTTTCAACACACCCCCGACCGGCCGCAGTTCGACACCGCCCGGCAGCACACCGCGCAGCGCCTGGAATGTCACCTGCCCGCGCCAGCCGCGCATCAACCCGCGGCCGAGCGGCCCCGCGGGATCGCTGCCGTTCGCGCCGATCGCACTTGCAAATACGGAGCCAAGATCGAGCACGTCCATGCCGAGTTCGCCATCGATCGCAGGATCATCGCCGCGCCCGAAGGACAGCCGCCCACGCACGCGTGCGCTGCCGATGCGGCTGTCGATATCGCGCAGTACGATCTCGAGCGGCGACAGCGCCAACCGCGAGGTCAAACTAACGTTCTGCGGCTGATCGAGAAGCAGAGCCAGATTGGCGCGGCGGATCGTCAGCGCGGCGTCGGCGCTCAGCCCCTGCGCATCTTTCGGCCAGAATTCGGCACGGCCTTCCGCGCTTGCATCGATCGCATCGCCAGACACCGTGGCTTTGAATTTCATCGGCTCGCGCAATGCACCGTTGGCAGTGAGATCAAGTTGTATCGCTTCGGAGCCGGACAACGCCTTCAGCGCATCGCCGAACGGAATGAGGCCGAGCAAAACCGCCTGCTTCGGGAAAGATGACTTCGTCTCGATCGACCACTCGTCGCGCGACATGGCGTCGACGTTGACAGCCCGCACGTCGTCGAGCCGCGGCGCGCCGCTGAACACTGCGTTACTCTTGATCTGAGTGCCATCGATATCGAGTGCGACGCGCGCATTGCCACGGCCGCTGCTTCCCTTGTCGAGGGCCGCCGTCAGCGCAAGCTTTGCCCGCCCGGTGTCGCCAAGCGACTGAAGGCGGTTGGCGAATTCCGGCGCGAACGGCATCAGCAACGCAACGATCTGGCCTGCCCCGACATCCGACGCACTGATGTTGAGCCTGCCGGTGGCATCCGAGAGATCGATCGCACCGCCGCCGCTCGCCTGCATCCCGCCGGGCGTTCCTGCGGAGAATGTGTCGATCGTCAGCGTCTTCGGCGTAAACGCGAAACTCGCCGCGAACGGCTTGAGCTCCTGCCCGGCCCATTTCGCGCTGGCTGCCGCGAGCTTGACGCTGCCCTCGCTCGGCAAGCCGCCCTGCGCACTCATCGCCGCCCGCGCAAGCGCGACCGTCACGTCGAGATCGAGCGACGCCGTGGTGAGATCGGTTTCGATGCGCGACCCACCGTTCACCGTTTTGACCCAGCCGAGCTTGCCGCGCAGTTCGCCGCTGCCGAGATCGGCGATCATGTCGTCGAGTGCGACACGATGCGCCGTCACATTGAGTTGACCGCGCACACGCAGGCTGCGCTGGCCCCGCAGCACCGCATCGTTGCGGCCTTGCAGCCACGTCGCCAGAAGATCGGGATCGGCGGAGTCGACGCTGATCGCGCCCTTGAAGCCTGCTGCGGCCGCCGTGCCGCTCAGAACCACCTGCGTCGCGCCGGGCGCGCGCATCTCGAACTTGTCGATCCGCCATTCCGTCTTGCTTGCGCTGAGGTCGAGCCCGACGCCCTGGATCGGCCGCCCGCCCAGCGTGATCGAGTCCACGCCGATCTCCGCCTGCACCGGCAACGGCGGTTGCGGCAGATCCCGTACCAGATCGCGCAAACCGGCGATGATCTGCGCCGGCTCGCTGGTCGCGCCTTCTTTCGCCAGCAGCCGGTCGGCATCGAGCTGCCGCGCCGCGAGCACCACGTGCAACAATGGCGAAGCGCCGAAGCGGATATCGGCGACGCCGCCGAGCTTGAAGGCGTTTTCGTCGGAGCCGTAGGCGAGCTCGACTTGCTCAAGCTTCGCGGATGACGGCTCCGCGCGCACGCTCGCCGTCATCTTCCAGGGAGTTTGCAGCACCGCACCCTGCGGGCTCGATTTCAGCGAGGCTGTGCGGACGACCGAGAGCGCGCCCTCGAACTGCGGCGCATCGGCGGCGAACGTCAGGACGCCGTCGAGATAGGCGCTGAACGGGCGCGCGCCGGGCTCAACGCCGAAGCGGAAGCGCGTGCCATTGCCGTCGTTGCTTTGTCCGGTCGAGAGGCGGAACGGATAGCGCTCGCCGTTATAGCTGAGTTGTCCCTCGCCGCGCACCGAGCTCGCCAACGCCCGCACATCGCCGCTGAAGCTGATGTCGTCGAGCGCGATGGTGGTGCGGCTCGCAGTGTCGTAGAGGCCGACCTTGCCGGTGAGGTTGAGGCGGTCGATCGATACGCCGCCCATGTTGAAGCTTCCGGAGAACGATGGCGCGATGATTCGGCCGCGCTCGTCGAGGCCGGCGTTGACCGCAAGGCCGTCGATCGTCAGTTCCGACGCGCGCCAGTCGCCACGCATCAGCGAGCCGAGGCTGAATTCGACGTCGAGCTTGTCTGCTGCGATCCGTCCCGGATCGTTGGGCTTGCCGGCCGCAACATTGCGCAGCCGCAGCGTCGGCGTCGGCAGCAGCCGAGCGTCGAGCGCCCCCTCGACCCGCACGGGCGCGCCGAGCACGCGGCTCGCCTCGGCCTCGAACTGCGGCTTGAACTGGTTCCAGTCGACGAAATACGGCCCGATCAGGGCCGCCAGCAGCGCCAGGATGAAGGCAATGGCCAATCCGAGCAGCGTCGTCTGCACGATGTCTCCCTAACAGGCACCTGGATTGCCCGGTCAAGCGCGCCGCAAATCAAATCCCCGCGGGAAATATATATGAACGAACGCGGCAAAATCACTGCCGCAAGCGCGACCCGCACAAAAAACTCAGCAGAACCCGATGCTGGCATCGGCGAGCGGAACGCCGCGGAGCCTGGTCGTCCAGGTTTCGCCGGGCTTGATCGGCAGAGCGCGGGTGAGCGTCCCCGTGGTGATGATTTCGCCCGGCGCCAGCGGCGGATTGACGGAATCCTGTGCCAGCACCTGGACGAGATGGCGCAGCGCCGACAGCGGCCCATCCAGCACATTGCGCGAATGGCCGTCGGCGACCGTGTCTCCACACGCGAGCGTGATCTCGAAATTGTGCAGTTGCTCCAGCCATGCGTCCGCGCTGCCGTCGAGCGGATGCCGCTCGCCGATCAGGAGCCCGCCGTGCAGCCCGAAGCCCGCGACGGTATCCGCGGGTGCGAATTTCCAGCCGGGATAGATCGACTGCACGATCTCGAAGCCGTGCGACACCCACGCGATACAGGACAACAGATCGCGCTCGTCCATGTCCGGATCAGGCACAGCCGAAAGCTGGAAGATGATTTCCGGCTCGATCAGCGGCTCGCAGAGGCGCGCGAGCGAGAACCCGTCGCCCATCATCCGCAGGTCGCCGAGCGTGCGATCGTAGACATAGCCCCAGATCGGCGCGTGGACGCCGAACTCGTCCCAGATCGTCCGGTTGGTGAAGCCGATCTTGCGGCCGACCACGCGCTCGCCCGCAGCTTCGCGCAATTGCCGCACCTTCGGCGTCACCCGGTAGGCATCGTCGAGGCTGAAGCCGGCGAGCGATGACGAAAACGGCGCGATCTGGGTGCTTGTATCGCGCGCGGCAATCACTGCGGCGGCGATGGCGCTGATATCGATGACGGACGAATGGCTCATCGGGGCAGTTTAGCATTTCCCGCCGCGCCGCCAACAACCCTCAGTCGAAGCGCACCGCCGTCGTGTTGGCGCCGCACACCAGCACCGCGATCCGCTCGTCCGGCTGCGGCACGTATTTGCCCGACAGCACCGCTCCGAAAGCCGCCGCCCCGCCCGGCTCGGCGACGATCCGCAGCCGCTCCCACAACGCCACCTGCGCCGCGCGGATGTCGTCGTCGGTGATCAGCAGCGAACACTCGACATAGCGCTGCGCGATCGGAAACATGCGGGCGCCAACCTGCTTCGGCGCCAGCGAATCCGCGGCGAGCCCTTCCGCCGGTGCATCGACGGGACGCCCTGCGGCGAGCGCCATGTGCAGCGTCGGCGCGCCTTCCGGCTCGACGGCGATGACCTTGACCCGCCCGGCGAACCACGCGGCGATGCCGCCGATCAACCCGCCGCCGCCGACCGCGACCAGCAGCGTATCGATGTCCGGCGTATCCGCCTCGATCTCGAGCCCGACCGTGCCCTGACCGAGCAACGTCTCCGGCTGATCGAAGGCGTGAATACGCATCGCGGCGCTCTCCGCAGCGAACGCCTCGCTCGCCGCCAGCGCATCGGCATAGCGATCGCCGCCGATGACGAGTTTAGCGCCGTAGCTCCTGATCAGCTCCGCCTTCGCCGACGACGTGACGCTCGGCACGAAGATATTCGCCGCTACGCCGCGTTTCATCGCAGCATAGGCAACTGCTGCCCCATGATTGCCGCCGGATGCCGCGACCACGCCAGCCTTCGGAACGGAGCGGGTCAGCAGGTTGGTGAATGCGCCGCGTGCCTTGAACGAACCGCTGTGCTGAAGGCACTCCAGCTTGAACTGAAGCGGTCGCGCCGGCAGTCCGAAGTCCGCAGCGTCGGCGGTGATCGTCGGCGTATGCCGGACATAGGGCCGGATCAGGGCTTCCGTCGCGGCGATCCGCTCACGTGTGATATCCGTTTCCCCTGCACCGCCCGTCATGCCGAAACTCCCAACCATCGATTTACAATTGACTATTACTTAGTTACTTGGCAAAGTAACGATATGCAAGCGGAAGCTGTACTGAAGGCGCTCGCCAACGACAAGCGC
>JBEIPX010000282.1:0-4685 GCA_040376815.1 Bradyrhizobiaceae bacterium | reverse complement strand
GAACGCGATCATGGTGCCGCGGCCCGCTTCGATCGCATTGAGGCCCGAACCGACATTGGCAGCGCGCGTCGCCGGAAGATTGCGTGCGAACGTGCGGGTGAGCGGATTGTCGCGGCAGGCGTCCAGAAACACGAGGTTCACCCGGTTCGGATCGGACTCCATGATGGAGACGATCTGGTCGATGTCGACGGTCTCTACCGGAAGATCAGCCGCACCTTCGAGCTTCGCATCGATCGGCATCGCGTAGTTCTTGCCGGCGACCTGCATGCCGTGGCCGGCATAGAAGAACGCAGCGACCTTGGCGGTGCGCACCGCGCGCGCGAAATCGCGGACCTTCTGATCGAATTCGACCTTGCTGGTGTTGGTGCCGATGACGACGGTGAAGCCCAGCTCGCGCAGCACAGCGGCCATGTCGCCAGCATCGTTGGTGGGATTGGGTAGCGCCTTGGCATTGGTGTAGGCACCGTTGCCGACGACAAGCGCGACGCGTTCCTGCGCGCCAGCCGGAACCACCGCCACGGCCAGCAACACGACGAGAAAGCTCAACAGTTTTGTCACGACAGGCCCCTGCCCAACGGCTCCATTCCATCGATCATGGTTTGGATCATAGTTTGGTGGTGCCCGGCCGCAAGCCGGTTCAACGGCCGGACCGGCACGATATCATCGCAATCGCCGCACCCGGACGTAAAGCGCACCCTCGCCGCCGTGGCCGACGTGCGCGGCGTCGAAGCCCACGACGAGGTTGCGGAACTCCGGCAGCGCAAGCCACAGCGGAACCTGGCGGCGCAGGATGCCCCGCTCTGAGTCAGGTCCGGTTGTCTTACCTTTTCCGGTAATCACCAACACCACCGCGAGCCCATCGCGATGGGCGCGGTGGAGGAAATCATGCAGCGCGCGATGGGCCCGCGCCTGCGTCATGCCATGCAGATCGATCCGCGCATCGATCTCCTTGCGGCCACGGGCAATCTGCGAGCGTTCGCGCCGGCCGAGCGTCACGAGCTTCGGCGGCACTGGCGGTTGCGGCGGAGGCGCCGGTGCTTTGATGGTCGGTGCCGACTTGAGTTTGCGCGGCTTGGGCGGCGCTTCAGGAGTATCAGGAGCAACAGGCTCGATGGCCGTCAGGCGCGGCTTCCTGCGCAGCGGCTTGACCTGGCGCGCGACACTGTCCCACAGCGCGCGGTCTTCCTCGCTGAGGCCGCGCTTGCGGCGTGGCGCAGGAGAGTCGGGCGGCGGTGTGCGCTTCATCGCAGCCAGCGATGGCCGCGATGGCGGCTTCCATGACGGCGCTTCTTCTTTTTCTGGGGTGCGGCCTGCGGACGAGCTTCCGGCACCGGGGTGACGGCGGGTGCGGCCGTTGCGGGCTTTGCGCTTGCGGCAGCGTCGGGCTTTGCCGCTTCGGACTTTGCAGGCTCGGGTTTCACAGGATCGGATTTGGCAGCGTCAGGCTTCGCCGCGTCTTTCGCTGGTTCTTTCTGCGGAAACAGCTTTGCGATCTTTGCCGAGGGACGGTCTTCCGGCAGCAGCACCGTCTTGCCGCGCGCCACCGGATCGAGGCTTTTTGGAATGAGCATCACGAACTTGGCCGGATGCTTCAGACGGCCAGACACTTTTCCCGCTTCGACACCCGCGCCGAAGTAAATATCCGCGCGCGCAGGGCCGACGATCGCCGAGCCGGTATCCTGTGCCACCATCAGACGGCGGAACGGCGTTTGCGATTGCTCGGATTCGATCGGCAGCGTGCCTTCGATGAAAAACGGCGTCCCGTAAACGTGCAGCGCCTTGTCGACGGCGATGGAGCGGCCGGCCGTCAGTGGCACGCCCTGCGCGCCGACCGCTTCATCCTGATCGGAGAGCTTCACCTCGCGGAAGAAGATGTAGGAGCGGTTCTGCCGGCGCAGTTCTTTGGCATTGCCCGGACTTTCATCCATGTACGCGCGGATGCGCTGCATCGACATCTGCTCGCGCGGGACGATTCCTCGATCGATCAGCACGCGGCCCACCGGCGTGTAGGGATAACCGTTGTGGGCTTCGTAGTTGATGCGCACGGTCGAGCCGTCGTCGAGCTTGATGCGCGCAGAGCCCTGGATCTGGATAAACAGAAGATCGGTGTGCGACTTCACCCAGCATATCTCGAGCCCTCGCCCGGTGAGAATACCATCCTCGATTTCCGCGCGGTCGTAATACGGCACGAGTTTACGGCGGCCGATCTTGCGGAACACCTGCCCCTTGTTCGGCAGACTGCCGGCCGACTGTTTGAAACCGCGCACGAACAGGTTCGACGGGCGGCGATAAATCGGCACGCTGTATTCTTCGGTCTGCGTGCGCGAACCGTTCACCACCGGCTCGTAGTAACCGGTGACGAATCCGGCGCTGTCGCCGAGCTTTGAAATGCTGACCGGCAGAAAGTGCTCTTCGAAGAAAGCCCGCGCCTGCGCGGCGTCGTTCACACTCGACTTCTTCGCAGCGAGACAGGGATCGCGCAGCGACGTGCCGAGCGCCTTCGCATCGGCCGGCGGCTTCGTCTGCAGCACGATCGGATTGCAGCTCACGCGAAAGGCCTTGAAGGCGTGCAGATGATCGTCCTCGGCCCAGCCGGGAATATCGCCCCACGTCAGCGGCGCGTACTGCGCGTTATCGATTTCGATCGGTAAGACGATGTTGCGGTGATGATGGCGGTCGTGATGAGTGCCGTGGGCGGCGGCACTCGCCGCAGGAACCAACAGCACGGCCGCGGCGAGCGCCGCGGCAACCCAATGCGACCGGATGACGGAATCAGCTGCCGCTGTCGGTTCCAACCAGCTTCCAGTTCGGATCGCGCGACGCGAGATCGCGAGCGAATGTCCAGACATCCGTAACATCGGTGACCTTGTCGGAGCTGCCATCGATCACATTGCCGCTCTTGTCGCGGATGGCCGAGATGATCTGCGACACAAAGCGCACGGTGACGTGCGCCGCGCGGTCGCGAACCTCCGCATTGACCATTTCCGCCTTGTCGATCGAAACGAAGCGCGTCTCCGCCTTCTGCTCGTTCTTCTCGCGATCGCGGATCACCGCCTCGAAGCCGTCGTAAACATCCGCCGACAGCAGATCCTTGAGTGCGCGGCGATCGCCGTTGGCGAATGCCAGCACGATCATCTCATAGGCGCTGCGGGCGCCCGACAGGAATTGCTGGGCGTTGAACGACGAATCCTTGTCGGCAATCGCATCGAGACCGGCGGCGACCGGCGAGCCAGGCTCGGCCACGCCCTTCCACCGCTCCTGCACCGGCGACGGTTCTTCGGACGGAGCAAGCGGCGCATGGTCGATGGTGCGGCCAGGCATCGGCACCACATTGTCCTGACCACCCGGAATTGCATCGCGGGCGGCACGCGGCGGCTGCTCGCTGCCGGTGCGCTGGCCGAGGACATTGCGCAACCGGAGAAAGATGAAGACCGCGAGGGCCAGGAAGATGATGGTGTAAATATCCACGTCGTATCCGCTTTCTGGTCGATGCCGCGATGGCCCTGCGCACCAGCGCAGCCCGGAACCGCGAGCCCCTCCGGCAGCAACCGCTTTCACGTGGTGACGCGCGCCCCGCTAGCCAAGGCCGCCCGCCCTATCCATTTCGTCACATGCGCCCGAAACGGCCCGCGTGAAGGTTTTTGCCGCTGAATCCGCCGAATTCTAGACGATCCGGCCGCTCAGGCCAACCTCCGACATCCGGCTGCGGCCCATCGTCCTTGTGGAGTGGCGCGGGCCTATGTTAGCCACTCGCCCCGCAAGGCGCGCAATCAGGCAGGCCGCGCAGGCGGCCCCAAGCTCCTCTCTCGGGTCGTAATGACGCGGAACTGACGGGTTTTTGACCAAACCGATAACGGCGTGCCGCCGAAATCGATCCAGGAGATACCTTTATGACCAATGGCAACGGCACGCCTCAAGAAGAAGCCCCGCCGCAGCTGAACGTTCTGGCGCAGTACACGAAGGACCTCTCCTTCGAGAACCCGAACGCGCCGGCCTCGCTCGGCCAGCAGCAACAGCAGCCCGCCATCAACATCCAGATCAACGTCGGCGCCAACGCGCTCGCGGACAACGACTTCGAGGTCGTGCTGTCGATCGAGGGCAAGGCCGAAACAGCCGGTACGGTCATGTTCTCGTTCGAGCTCGCCTATGCCGGCGTCTTCCGCATCCAGAACGTGCCCAAGGAAAACCTGCACCCGCTCGTGATGATCGAGTGCCCGCGCCTTCTTTTCCCGTTCGCGCGCGAAATCATCGCGACCTCGGTGCGTGACGGCGGCTTCCCGCCGCTGATGCTCGACCCGGTGGATTTCGTCAGCCTCTATCGCCAGAACATGGCGCGGCAGGCCGAACAGCAGCTGGGCGCCAAGCCGAGCTGAACTTTCTGCCATCAAACAGCAAAATGCCCGCGGCAATCGCGGGCATTTTTGTTTCCGATCGCCGGATCGCGCCGGCTTACGCGAAATAATCGCTCCAGATCTGCTTATCGCCGAGCGTCGCCACGAACGCGCGGTGCGCCTCGCGATCCGCGTCGGTGAGTCGCGGCATCAGCGGCGTCTCGCGCTGACGGCGCGGTGCATCGGCGCGGTCGCGAATGCGAATCGCCTGTCCCTGCGACAATCCGAGCTGCGACTGCCGCGCACCCACCAGATCAATATAGACCTCGGCCAGCAACTCGGCGTCAAGCAATG
>JBEIPX010000361.1:0-3828 GCA_040376815.1 Bradyrhizobiaceae bacterium | reverse complement strand
TCACTCCTGACCTGATCGCCTCGCACGGCCTCAAGCCCGACGAATACCAGCGCATACTCGACCTGATCAGCCGCGAGCCCAGCTACACCGAGCTCGGCATCTTTTCGGCGATGTGGAACGAGCACTGCTCGTACAAGTCGTCGCGCATTCATCTGCGCGGCCTGCTGACGAAAGCGCCGTGGGTGATCCAGGGGCCGGGCGAGAACGCCGGCGTCATCGACATCGGCGACGGGCTCGCCGTCGTGTTCAAGATGGAGAGCCACAACCATCCGAGCTTCATCGAGCCGTACCAGGGCGCGACCACCGGCGTCGGCGGCATCCTGCGCGACGTCTTCACCATGGGCGCGCGGCCGATCGCCTGCCTCAACGCGCTGAGCTTCGGCGATCCGTCGCATCCGCGCACGCGCCACCTCGTGTCGGGCGTCGTCGCCGGCATCGGCGGCTACGGCAATTCGTTCGGTGTGCCGACAGTCGGCGGGCAGACGCGCTTCCACACGCGCTATGACGGCAACATCCTCGTCAACGCCATGGCGGTCGGCCTCGCGGAAAGCGACAAGATTTTCTACGCGGCGGCGAGCGGCGTGAACATGCCGATCGTCTATCTCGGCTCGAAGACCGGCCGCGACGGCATCCATGGCGCGACCATGGCCTCTGCCGAATTCGACGACGACTCGGCCGAGAAGCGCCCGACCGTGCAGGTCGGCGATCCGTTCGCGGAAAAACTTCTGCTGGAAGCGTGCCTCGAAATCATGGCGGCGGATTGCGTGATCGCGATCCAGGACATGGGCGCGGCGGGCTTGACGTGCTCGGCGGTCGAGATGGGCGCCAAGGGCGATCTCGGCGTCGATCTCATTCTCGATGACGTGCCGACCCGCGAAGAGGGCATGAGCGCCTACGAGATGATGCTCTCGGAGAGCCAGGAGCGCATGCTCATGGTGCTCAAGCCGGAGAAGGAAAAGGAAGCCGAGGCGATCTTCAAGAAGTGGGGCCTCGATTTCGCGATCGTCGGCTACACCACGCCGTCGAAGCGCTTCGTCGTGAAGCACGGCGGCGACGTGATGGCTGATCTGCCGATCAAGGAGCTCGGCGACGAAGCGCCGCTCTACGATCGTCCGCATGTGCCGACCGAGCCGCGTCCGGTGATCGCGGCGCGCGAGGTGACGCCGCCGATGGGGATCGCGGACGCACTGCAGAAGCTGATGGCGACGCCGGATCTCTGCTCGAAGCGCTGGGTGTGGGAGCAGTACGATCACGTGATCGGCGGCAACACGCTGCAGCGGCCGGGCGGCGACGCCGCGGTGGTGCGCGTGCAGGACGGGCCGAAGGGCCTCGCGCTGACCTGCGATGTGACGCCGCGCTACTGCGAGGCCGATCCGTTCGAGGGCGGCAAGCAGGCGGTCGCCGAAGCCTGGCGCAACATCACGGCGGTCGGCGGGCGTCCGCTCGCGATCACCGACAATCTCAACTTCGGCAATCCGGAGCGGCCCGAGATCATGGGCCAGTTCGTCGGCTGCCTGAAGGGCATTTCAGCAGCCTGCACCGCGCTCGACTTCCCGGTCGTCTCCGGCAACGTCTCGCTCTACAACGAAACGAATGGCCGCGGCATCCTGCCGACGCCCTCGATCGGCGGCGTCGGCCTGCTCGACGAATTCACCAAGTCGGCGACGCTCGCGTTCAAGGCCGCGGACCAAGCGATCCTTCTGATCGGCGACACGCAGGGATGGCTCGGCCAGTCGCTGTACCTGCGCGACATCTGCGGACGGGAAGAGGGCGCACCGCCGCCGGTCGATCTCGCCGCCGAGCGCCGCAACGGCGACGTGGTGCGCGGCATGATCCATGCGGGCACCGCGACCGCGGTTCATGACATCGCCGACGGCGGTCTCTTGGTCGCGATTGCCGAGATGGCGATGGCGGGCAAGATCGGCGCGCGGCTCGATGCGCCGCCGTCCTCGATCGTGCCGCATGCGTGGTGGTTCGGCGAGGATCAGGCGCGCTACATCGTCACCGTTCCCGCCGATCAGGCGCACGCGGTGTTGCTCAAGATGAATGCGGTGGGTGTGCCGTGCGTGCGCATCGGCACCACCAAGGGCTCGTCGATCGCGATCGAGGGCGAGAAGGCCGTCGACGTGAAGAAGCTCGAGACCGTGTTCGAGAGCTGGCTGCCGGAGTATATGGCCGGGAAGGGGTGACCTGTTCTTTCCCTCTCCCACAAGGGGAGGGGGTTAGACAGCTCGAGACTGCCAACTCACACTTCCTCGATCGTCACCTTGCTCGGATAGAAGGCAAGGTGATCCGCGATCTGCGCCATCGCCGGGAACGGCGTCTCGTAGGTCCAGATTGCGTTCTCGATCGCTGCGCCATCGGCGTCGATTGAGAAGTAGTTGGCGTCGCCCTTGTAGGGGCAATGCGTGGTGCGATCGGTGCGGGTGAGCAAATCCATCCGCGCGTCCGCGCGCGGGATGTACTGCACCACCGGATACGTCGATTCCTTCAGGCTGAGCGCATTCCCGGTTTCCGCGATAACGATGCCGTTTGCGCTGACGCGAACGCGCTTCGGATTGGGGGTAATCGTGATGGGGTGATCGGGGCCGGGAATTTTCATGGTGACGCTCCGCTTGCCGTCCCCATATAGTGCGGAAAGGGCTTCATGCCACAGGACGCCGACCCCGGAATCTGTCATGATTTGAGGGTGTTGGTGACAAGATCGTGAACAGGCCTGCAAAGGCCGACGGAGAACCAATTCAATGCCGATGGACGCGCGCGATATCGAGAGCATGATCAAGGCCGCGATCCCCGATGCGCAGGTCACGATCCGCGATCTCGCCGGCGACGGGGACCATTACGCGGCGACCGTGATCTCGGAGACGTTTCGCGGCAAGTCGCGGGTGCAGCAGCACCAGATCGTCTATCAATCGCTGAAGGGCCAGATGGGCGGCGTGCTGCACGCCTTGGCGCTGCAAACCGGCGTGCCCGAGTAACCGTGCCCGAGTAGTTTCAACCGCGCGGGGGCGCATGGATCGCGAGACGACGCCAAGGGGCCTGCTGCGCGCGCGCTCCGCGCACGGCCATCACCGTGTCACCTACGTCGAGCTGTTCTTCGATCTGGTTTTCGTCTTTGCCATCACGCAGGTGTCGCACACGCTGCTGGCGCACTTCACGCCGCATGGCGTGCTGGAAGTCACGCTGCTGTTCTTCGCGGTGTGGTGGGCATGGGTGTTCACCTCCTGGGTGACCAACTGGCTCGATCCCGACCGGACGGCGGTGCGGCTGATGCTGTTCGCGCTGATGCTGGCGGGCCTCGTGCTCTCGACCTCGATCCCGAAGGCGTTCGAAACGCGCGCCCTCGCGTTCGCGTTGGCTTACGTAGCGATGCAGGTCGGCCGCAGCCTGTTCACCCTGTGGTCGATCCCCGATCACGAGCATGGCCTGAAGCTGAATTTCGTCCGCGTGAGCATCTGGCTCGCGTTTACCGCGGGACTGTGGATCGCGGGCGCGCTCATCGGCGGCAAGACGCAGCTCGTGTTTTGGGCGCTGGCGCTGGCGATCGAATACTCCTCGCCACTGGCGCGGTTCTGGGTGCCCGGACTGGGCGCATCCAAACTCACGGATTGGAGTGTCGAGGGCGGCCACATGGCGGAGCGCTGCGCGCTCTTCATCATCATCGCGCTCGGCGAGTCCATCCTCGTCACCGGCGCGACCTTCGCCGGATTGTCCTGGACGCCGGATATCGTCGCGGCGTTCGCGACGTCCGTCCTCGGCAGCATCGCGATGTGGTGGGTCTATTTCCACAAGGGCGCGGATGCCGGGGCAGAGCGGATTTCGCGTTCG
>JBEIPX010000185.1:0-6255 GCA_040376815.1 Bradyrhizobiaceae bacterium | reverse complement strand
GATCACCTGGCCGCCAAACACCCGCTGCCAGCCCGTCTTCGGGCTCGTGCCGCGGAACAGGTTCACCTCGATCTGTTCGATATCGAGAATGGAGAGCAGGTCGATCAGGCTTTTTGACATTCTGGTGTCCGTGCGTCGCGATGGCGCAATTTGTTGAACTGACAGCGGTTTCCGCCAGCGATTGATACTGTTAAAACCCGGCCACTATTCACGTCTTATGTCGCCCGGCGGGAGGTGTGAGGCAAGAGCGGGTTTGGTTTGATGGCGGGACAACGCGGGATTGTCATATGCGGCGGCGCTTTTGCCGGGCTCGGGCTCGCGCTGGCGCTCCGGCAGGGTCTCGGCGACACGATCCCGGTCATCGTCGCCGATCCGGCGCTGGCGATGCGTCCGAGCCGCGATCCGCGTGCGTCCGCGATCGTTGCCGCATGCCGCCGCATGTTCGAGGCGCTCGGCGTCTGGGATCAGGTCGCCAGGGATGCGCAGCCGATTCTCGACATGGTCGTGACGGACAGCCGACTCGACGATGCGATGCGCCCGACCTTCCTGACGTTCGAAGGCGATGTCGAACCGGGTGAGCCGTTCGCGCACATGGTCGAGAACCGGCAGCTGATCGATGCGCTGGCCACGCGCGCCGAAGCCGAGGGGGTGACGCTGCGTGCGGAAGCCGTGAAGGGCTACGAACTCAAAGGCAGCGGCATCGCGGTGGAGTTCGCTAACGGCGATATCATCGAAGCCAGCCTTCTTGTCGCCGCCGATGGTGCGCGGTCGAAGCTGCGTGAGCGTGCAGGCATCGCAACGCATGGCTGGGAGTACGATCAATCCGGCATCGTCGTCACCGTCGGTCACGAGCGCGATCATCAGGGACGCGCCGAAGAGCATTTCCTGCCGGCAGGGCCGTTCGCGATTCTGCCGCTCAAGGGCAATCGCTCGTCGCTGGTGTGGACCGAGACGCGCAAGGAGGCGGAGCGCATCGTCGCGTTGCCTGATGAAGAATTTCACGCCGAGCTCGAGCAGCGTTTCGGCCTGCATCTCGGCGAACTGAAAGCGCTCGACAAGCCACGCGCCTTTCCGCTCGGCTATTTCGTCGCGCGCTCGTTCATCGCCGAACGCCTCGCGCTGATCGGCGACGCCGCGCATGTGATCCATCCGATTGCCGGGCAGGGCCTCAACATGGGCATCAAGGATGCCGCGGCGCTCGCCGAAGCGGTGGTCGATGCGGCGCGGCTCGGCATCGATATCGGCCAGGGCGACGTGCTCGATCGCTATCAGCGCTGGCGGCGTTTCGACACTATGGCGATGGGCGTGGCTACCAACGCGCTGAACGTGATGTTCTCGAACGACGTCGCGCCGCTGCGGGCGGTGCGCGACATCGGCCTCGGCCTCGTCGATCGCCTGCCGCCGCTGAAGAGCGCTTTCATCCGGCAAGCGGCAGGCTTGACCGGCGACGTGCCGCGGTTGTTGAAGGGCGAAGCGCTCTAGCGCGATCCGACCAGAAAAACTTCGCCGAGCAGCGACGAGTTCGACCACGGCACCTGCTTGTTCCTGGTCGCAGCCACCACTTCTGCGCGGACGCGGGTGAGCATCTGCTGCACTTCCAGGCCGGGTGTTGCGATGTGCCGCGCCAACGCAGCAGAGAACGGGCTGTTCGTGCCTTCACCGTCGAGCGCGACCTGACCGGGCGCCGTCGCAAACGCGACCAGCGTACCGGCGCCGATCGTTGCGCCCGCACCGAGACCCGACTGAGCCGCGAGACCGGAGCGAATCTGGACTGAACGGCTGGCAATCGTGGTCTGAGTCTGCTGCACGGTCGGATTGTCGCGGCAGGCGTCAAGAATCACGATGTTGGTACGGATTCGATCGTCAAGGCCAGCCAGGATCGTGTCCACATCGCTCAAGGCGGCGGCCATGCCTTCCGCGTTGTCAAACCTGGCATCGATCGGAACGAGAAAGTTCTTTCCGTCGACCTGCATGCCATGACCCGCATAGAACATCACAGCCATGCTTGCGGTCGACGCTCGACGAAGAAAAACATTGATCGTCTCCTTCATCTTTTGCGTATCGAGATCGAGTCCTTCGGTGACGTCGAATCCGATGTCGCGAAGACTTTTTGCGACCACGGCAGCATCGTTGGCCGGATTGGCCAGTTTACCCGAAGTGGCGTACGCGCCATTGCCGATAACGAGCGCTATGCGTCGTTCCTTGATTGCTGAAGCGGCGGCTGGTGAGGCCGGCGGCAGCGCTGCTGCGGCATCGATCACCTTCAAGCGAGCTTCCGCAGTCGCCTTGTCGCGTTCTCCCCACAGATACATGACGCCGGCGGCTGCGCCTTGTGCCTGCGCTGTATTCTGCAGGTTCAGCGCCCGCCGGAAATCCTGTCGGGCGGCCTCGATGTTGCCTTTGGATTCGTTCGCAAGACCGCGACTCACATATGCCCCGACAAAATTCGGGTCGCGTGCAATGGCTTGATCGAATTCTGCAATCGCCTTGTCGAGGTTGGCGCGTGCGCGCCAGATCAGGCCGCGTCCAGCATAAGCCGTCGCGAGCTTGGGATTCAATTTCGTGACCTGATCGAAGTCAGCAAGGGCTTTGTCGAAGTCCCCCATCTCGCGATGGACGCCGCCGCGACTGCTGTAGAACGCCGGGTTCGTCGGATTGAGCCGCATCGCTTCGCTTTGATCGGCGATCGCGCGGGTGTAGTCAGCCTTGGCCTGCCAGCTGTTGCCGCGATTGCTGACGTATGCTCCCTCCTTTGGATTGAGTTTGATCGCACGATTGTAGTCGGCAATTGCCTGATCGTATTGTCCGAGCTGGTGCAGGGTAAATCCGCGCACATTGTAAGAATCGGCGATCTTGGGATCGAGGCGGATCGCATCGTCGATGTCACGTTTGGTCCGCTCAAGGTCGCTCTTGCGCAGCCAAATCTCCGCCCGAAGCTTGAAGCCCATATACGACGCAGGGGTCGCGCGGATCATCTGGTCTGTATCGCTTAGCGCTGCGTCGAAATCGCCTTTCTTCAGATGGGCAGCCATTCTCCACGTCAGCGTGTTCGAAAGCGTTTGCGCTGTCAGCTTCTTGGAGCGCAGGAGCTTGGTGCAGGCCCGGATCGTGTCGTCAGGTGCATTTTTTTCGCTGTAGCAAATCTTCGAATCGTCGGCCCTTGCGGGCGATCCAGCCGCAGTCGTGAATGTGAGGAAGGCTATTGCAATCGGTAACCGGATCGAGAAGGGCATGATTGCCTGCCGCGATAGAGGTCAGGTAAACGGAATATCCAGAATATGCTGTTTGAACGTCGGCCGTGCGCTGATCTCCTTATACCACCGTTCGACGTTCGGCAGCGGTGGATGATCGGGTACAAGGCGGAGATAGCGATAGGCGAACGGGCCGATCGGAATGTCGCCGTATGAGAATGCGTCACCGGCGATGAAGCGGGTTTTGCCCAATTGTGCGTCCATGATCTTGATGGCGTCGTAGCACTTGGCCTTGGCGTCCTCGATCGCCTTGAGGTCGCGCTTTTCCGGTGGCGTCCGCACCAGTCCCCAGAACAGCGGCGTGATCGCGGCGTTCGTCACCGAAATCTGCCAGTCCATCCAGCGCTGTGCGCTGAAGCGCGTCTTCTGATCGGCCGGCTCAAGCGTGCCTGCGCTGTGCTTGGCAGCGAGGTAGCGGACGATCGAATTTGACTCCCACAGAATGAAACCGTCGTCCTCTTCGAGCGTCGGCACGACGCCGTTGGGATTCATGGCGAGGTATGGCGGCTCTTTGTTCATTCCGAACGGGCCGCCAATGTCGATGCGCTCGTGGGGGAGGCCGATCTCGCCGACCGTCCACATGACTTTCTGCACGTTCGACGAGTTGTTTCTGCCCCAGACCTTGAGCATCGATTCTGCCTTCCAGCGAGATTGAAAATGGGACGTTGTGAGGGAGCTCGTCAGTCGAGCTTGCGCGCCTCTTCCGGGAGCATGATGGGAATACCGTCACGGATCGGATAGGCGAGCTTGGCCGCGCGCGAGATCAGCTCTTGCCGGGTGCTGTCGAACTCCAGCGGTCCCTTGGTCATCGGGCAGACCAGGATTTCCAGCAGTTTCGGATCGACAGTGCTTTCGTTGCGCTCGTTGGGTGAATTCATTTCCGTGCCCCGACCATCCTTCGTGAACGCTGTCTAGCATGCTTCGATGGCCGCAGCATATCGGCGGGAGTGCAGTCCAATGACTATACGTGCCGCGTTGCCAGGCCGACAAGCTGCTCTATGACCGCGTCCTGCTGCTCCGGCGTCAGCGGCTTGTCGGACAGCGCGAACCCGACAAAGGCCCAGTAAAAGATATGGGCACGGGCGCGGGCGGCGTCTGCCGTCAGACCCGATTTCTCCAGCAAGCCTATCACGTAAGACAGCCGCCGGGCATCGATCGCCTGCACCGCCTTACGCACGGCAGGATCGTGGGTGGCCCAACTCCGGATTGCAGCTTCAATCGGGGGTTTGGTCCGGAACACGCGCCGCAGCAGCCGCTGCAATGCCTCGCCATCATCGGACGCCGCTTCGACATCCGCGATGATCTGTTCGGCGGCGACCTCGCGCCAGTATTTCAGCAGTTCGGCATGGAATGCGCCGACGTCGGCGAAATGCCAATAGAAACTGCCGCGCGAGACCCCCATGGCCTTCGCCAGCGGGTCGGCCTTCAGCGCGGTGAACCCGCCTTTCGCCAGGGTCTTCAAACCCTGATCGAGCCAGTCCTTTGCCGAAAGCTGATCCGCCATTTCCGCACCATACACAAGTGTATTGACAGCTGCTAGCGGCAGGACTAATTCCATACACAGCTGTATGGAGAAGCAAGATGCGCGATATCCTGTTGCAGGCTGCGGGAATGGGCGCGATCGCCGTGGCAATCTTTCACGGCATCGTCGGCGAGACCAAGGTTTTCGCCAAAGCAACCATCGAGCCGCCGCGGCTGCGTCTTCTGCTCAGGCTGATCTGGCAATGCGGCACGATCGCGTGGATTGCCGGAGGTGTTCTTCTCGTCGCCGCACCGTCAATGCAGTCGGATACAGCGCGCCACTGGATCGTCGTCACGATGGTGATGACGTACCTCGCCGCCGCGATCGGAAATGCGATCGCGATGCGTGGACGGCACGTGGGCTGGGTCGCGATGGCCGCGGTCTGCGCGTTCGCAGTCGCCGGGTATTAGGCGCGCCTCATTGCAGCGGCGGTTCGCCGCCACTGGTCTTGCGTTTCGCCAGATCCATCTCGGTGACGGCGACAAGAATCTCGGCACGCGTTTTCAGGTTCGGCGCTTCGAGCAGCGCCTGCTTTTCCGCCGGGCCGTAGGGCGACATCATCGCAAGCGCGTTGACCAGCGCCTCGTTCGGCGCACTCTCCACGCCTTCCCAGTCGACCTTGAGATTGTTGACCTTGAGGAAATCGGTCAGCGCTTCGAGTACCGCTTCACGATCGACCTCATCCTCGCCCTTGCGCGCGGTGAAATCGTCGGCGAACGAATAGAAATCGACCTTGCACTGCCGATAGGGTGTCAGCACGGTCAGTTCCTCGACGACCTTGAAACGCGATATCCCGGTAAGTTCGAGGATGTAGCGGCCATCGCCGGATTCGGCGAGCTGGGTGATGCGGCCGACGCAGCCGACGCGGAACAGGGCAGGCCGTTCCGCGTTCTGCGAGTGCGACACATCGGGTTGAATCATGCCGATCAGCCGATGCCCATCGCGAAAGGCGTCATCGACCATTTCGAGATAGCGCGGTTCGAAGATATTCAGCGGCATCTGGCCGCGCGGCAGCAGCAGCGCACCGGGCAGCGGGAACACCGGAATGATCTCCGGAAGTTCGCCGGGTCCGCGGTATTCGGCATTGATCGGCATCGGCGGTCCCCGTCGGCGGTTGCAGGTCTATGAGAACAGGATAGTCGACAACCGCTTGCGCCCCTCGGTGGTTGCATCGTCGCCGAAGCCCCAGGCCTCGAAAAACTGGACGAGCTGCTTGCGCGCGCCGTCGTCGTTCCACTTGCGGTCGCGTTTGATGATTTCGAGCAGGTGCGTCGTGGCCTCGGCGCGCTTGCCGGCGGCATTCAGCGCGGTCGCGAGGTCAAAGCGTGCCTGATGGTCCAGCGGATCGGCTGCGACTTTTTGCTCCAGCTCGGCGACGGAACCGAGCGACTTCGCCTGCTCCGCGAGATCGAGAATCGCCTGCACGGCTTTGACGGCGGCATCCTCACGCTTGGCTTCCGGAACCATGGCGAGTGTCTGCCT
>JBEIPX010000416.1:0-3150 GCA_040376815.1 Bradyrhizobiaceae bacterium | reverse complement strand
AGCTGCACGTCGGATTCCGTGAACATGCCGCGCGCGACGCCGGACTGGTTGGAGACGACGAAGACGAACAGACCCGCGTCGTTCAGCGTGCGAATGGCGCGGACGATGCCCGGCATCCAGCGGAAGCGCTCGCGCGTGCCGATATAGCCGTCGTCGATGTTGATGACGCCGTCGCGGTCGAGAAACGCGGCGGGCTTTTGCGTCATGATGCGGCGGTCAGCGCACGCTCGACGTCGTCGCAGATCGCGTGCAGCGCTGTCATGTGGATTTGCTGGACCACGGGCGTATCGTCGCTCGGCGCGACGAACACACGGTCGCACTGCGCGGTCATGCCGCTTCCCTTGAGTCCGGTGAAGCCGATCGTCGCGATGCCCATGCCGCGGGCCCGCTCGATCGCGGCAAGGATGTTCGGCGAACGGCCGGACGTGCTCATGGCAATCAGGATGTCGCCGCGCTGGCCGAGCCCTTCGACCTGTCGTGCGAAGATTTGCTCGATGCCGTAGTCGTTGCCGATGGCGGTAAGCGCCGAGGTATCCGTCGTCAATGCGATCGCGGCCCAGCCGGGTCGGTCCTTCTTGTAGCGGCCGACGAGTTCGGCGGCGATGTGCTGCGCGTCCGCCGCGCTGCCGCCATTGCCGATCAGCATCACCTTGCGGCCGTTGTGGATCGCGGCCGCGATCATCGCGGCGATCTCGCGGGTCAGTTTCAGCAATGCGGTATCGTTCGCTGCGGCCGCGAGGCCGTCCAGCGAAGCCTTGAAATGATTGCCGACCGGATCGTTGCTCACGATGACCTCGCGCAGGTTTTGCGATGCAGTGGTAGCGGCGGGCCGCGCCGCAGGCAAGCAGCGCACGGGTAAACCCTTAATGCGCGGCCGTTCTCGGCCGCTCCGGGTGGATCGCGGTCTCGGCGCCATCGATCACCTGGCTGACCGGAATATCGCGCATGCAGCGATGATGCTGCATGCGGCAGGTGGGCTTGTGGCATGGCCGGCACGTCACGTCGGTCTTGGTTTCGATGATCGCGGCGACGGGATTGAGCGGCGCGTAATGGAAGGGACTCGTCGGGCCGAAGATGCCGATGGTCGGCGAGCCGATCGCGGCGGAGACGTGCAGCAGGCCGGAGTCGTTCGAGATCACGAGGTCGGCGGCTGCGAGCGCCAGAATGCCGTTGCGCAAATCCTCGCCGGTGAGATCGCGCGCACGCACTCCGGCGGCGTCGACGATTTCGGTCGCAGCGGGCTTTTCGCCTGGGCCGCCGATCACCCACACATCGTAGCCCCGGGTCGTCAGTTCTTTCGCTGCCTCCGCGTAATAGCTCCAACGCTTCGAAGGACCGACAGCGCCCGGCGCAAGCGCCACAGCCTTTGCCGTGCCGAGCCCCTGCGCCGAACGCCATGCGGCGATGTCCGCCTTTGGCACGACAAGTTGCGGCTCGGGCCAGTCCATTGGCAGGTCGATATTCGGTGGCAGCGCGAGCGCCGACAGGCAGTCGACCATGCGGGGCAGGGATCGCTCGCCCCAGCGCCAGTCGTTGAGCAGGCCAAAGCGGAACTCGCCAACGAAGCCGGTCCGATGCGGAATTCCGGCAAGCGCCGGCGCCAGCGTCGCCTTCCACGTCCGCGGCATCACCAGCGATGTGCCGTAGTTCCTGGACCGGAGCACCTCGGCCAAGGCCCGCTGCCGGTCCAGCGCGATCGCGCCCCGTGGGAGCTCCGAGACAATTCCCGCGCGAACGCCCGGCATGTAGTCCAGCAACGGCGCACACAGCTTGGTCGTCAGCACATCGATCGGGCGATTGGGCCAGCGGTCCTTCAGAACCCGGACGACAGTATGACAGCGGACGAAGTCGCCGATCCACATATAGGGGATCAGCAGGACCGGGCTGGTTTCGCTCCGGTCCGGCGCCACGGCCAACTGACGAACAAGTGAATTATAATCCATTTCTAGCGCGCTGATCGGGTCGTTTGGCAAGGGTCGCCACCCGAACGATACAGCCGGGTAGCCTCTGGAACATGGTCCGTCCAGCAGGAATTTCCAAGGCAAACCAACAAGGCAAACCAACAAGGCAAACCAACAAAGCAGACCAAAGCGATTTCACCACATTGCCGGAGTTCGGTTGCCCATGACGCCCGGGTAGGGCATTGGTGGCTCGGGATTTTCGGGGCGCGCGCGGGTATGCTGCTTGTCACCGGCGGAGCCGGCTTCATCGGGTCGAACGTGGTCGCGGCGTTGAACGACGCCGGCCGTACCGACGTGGCGGTCTGCGACTTTCTCGGCCACGAAGGGAAGTGGAGGAATCTCGCCAAGCGCCAGCTCGCCGACTTCGTCGCCCCGGCCGACCTGTTCGCCTGGCTCGAAGGCCGCAAGCTCGACGCCGTCATCCATATGGGCGCGATTTCCGAGACGACGGCGACCGACGGCGACCTGGTCATGGCTACCAATTTTGGTCTCTCGCTGCGGCTGCTCGACTGGTGTACTGCGCACGCCACCCCGCTGATCTACGCATCTTCGGCTGCAACCTATGGCGATGGTGACGGCAGCTTCGATGACACCGATACGCTCGAGAGTTTGAAGCGGTTGCGGCCGATGAATCTCTACGGCTGGAGCAAGCATGCCTTCGACATGGCGGTGACCGCGCGCGTTGCCGCCGGCGAAAAGCTGCCGCCGCAGTGGGCGGGACTGAAGTTCTTCAACGTGTTCGGCCCGAACGAGTACCACAAGGGCTCGATGATGAGTGTGCTCGCGCGCCGCTTCGATGACATCAAGGCCGGCCGCGCCGTGCAGCTCTTCAAATCGCATCGCGACGGCATCGCCGACGGCGATCAGCGCCGCGACTTCATCTATGTCGACGACATCGTGCGCGTGATCGTGTGGCTGCTGGCGACACCTTCGGTGAGCGGCATCTTCAATGTGGGAACCGGCCAGGCGCGCAGCTTCAAGGATCTGATCGGCGCGGCGTACCAATCGCTCGGTACATCGCCCAACATCCAGTATATCGATATGCCCGAGCAGATTCGCGGCAGCTATCAGTACTTCACGCAAGCGACCGTCGAACGCCTGCGGCGCGCAGGCTATAATGGCGGCTTCACGGCGCTCGAAGCCGCAGTCGGCGCTTACGTCAAAGATTTTCTCGATCGCCCCGATCGCT
>JBEIPX010000131.1:0-7761 GCA_040376815.1 Bradyrhizobiaceae bacterium | reverse complement strand
CGGGGTGCCGCCAAAAGCCGTTTGTAATCCGGGGCATGCGACAGAGCGGCAGTCGCCCGACTCAGCTGTCGCATGGCCTCATTCTACAGCACCCAAATGGGGCTTGGGGCCGGGACCGGCAAGCAACCGCCTGAGCCAATCCCCGCATTTCGCTGATGCGGGGCGGCTGTGGATTAGTTCATGATTTTCGCGACGACCGGTTTCCAGCGTGCAACCTCACCTCGAACAAGATCGCCAAGCGCGGACTGCGTGGTGCGATCCGGCCGTGGAAGCTCGATCCCCAGACCCGCCAGCCTCGTCTTAAAGGCGCCTTCGCTGAGCGCCTTGAACACTGCGGCATTTAACTTGGCAGCCACCGGCGCAGGCGTTTCTTTCGGCGCGAACAGTGCTGACCAGTTTGCTGCCTGGAACGCCGGCAACCCCGCCTCGACAGCCGATGGGACATTCGGCCAAGCCACACTTCGCTCGCCCGCCGCAACTGCCAGCGCCTTTACTTGCCCGCTTTTGATCATCGGAACGGTTGCGGACGGGTTTGTATCGCAAACGAAATCAATCTGGCCACCGGACAATGCAGCCATCAGCGGTGCCGTGCCCGCGAATGGAACTTGCGTCGCCTTGCCGCCGGACGCGTCGACGAGCAACTCACAGGCGAGATGGGAGAGACTGCCAAAACCGCTCGTGCCCAAGTTGAGTTTCCCGGGGTTGGCTTTCAAATACGCCATAAACGAGCGGAGGTCGTTGACCGGAATCTCCTTGCGCACCAGCAAGGCGACTGGCGTATTCGCCACGAGTGCGATCGGTACGAAGTCGGTCTCCGAATTGTATGGCGACGGCCTGGTAATGAGCGGGAACGTGGCGTTCGATACCTGCGTTCCGAACAGGAGCGTGTAGCCGTCGGGAACAGCCTTCGCCACCTGCGCCGCGCCGACGCCGCCTCCGACGCCGGGCTTGTTTTCGACAATCACCGGCTGCCCCAACGTTTTTGAAAGGCTTTCTGCAAGACTTCGCGCAACAAGATCGGAGGTACCTCCGGGCGCGAACGGCACGACCAGTGTGATCGGCTTCGACGGGAAGCCTGCCGCATCGGACCGCGTCAGATCGCGCAGCCGCTCTCCGCTCGCTACCGCGGCAACCTGCTGCTTGGGCGGCGCTGCAACGACTGCAGGTGGCGGTGCGGCGACGACAGCTGCAGGTGGTGGCGCAGCGACGACCGGCGCTGGAGAGGCCACGGCCGGCGCCGGTGACCCGCGTGGCGCGAGATAGACGCGCCCGCCACGCGTCTGATCGTAATAGGCAGGGAATTGCTGGTGGTTGACGGTGGAGGCGAGCTTGGCGACCTCCTCGCGCATGTCGACCACGATATCGCCGAGATGCGCATCCGCGCGGCCAAGCGCAGGTACCAGCACGCGCGTGAACACCGAGTTCTCCGACCTGTCGTTCGGTCCGAGACTGTCGAGCGCCGATTGGCCGAAGCCCGCGCTGTAGACGGCAAACACACCCTCGCCTTCGCGGCCGCGGGTCAATCCGGCATCGTTGCCTGCAGAACGCAATAAACCGGGCTGCCGAAACGGATTGTCGCGGCAGGCATCGAGCAGCAGCACCGCAACGCGCGCCTTCTTGTCCTGAATGTCGGCGACGATGTCGGCCTCGCCGATCGCCATGTTGCGAACACGCGACTCCTCGCCCGGCGCGGCAGGCCGCACGTCGCTCGGCAAGAGATAGTTGCCGCCAGAAATCGCGACGCCATGCCCGGCGTAGAACAGCACGGCGATATCGCCCTGCTTGATCTGCTGCGTGAACGTGAAGACACGATCGACCATGCCCTGACGATCGAGATTCTCGCCGCGGATCACCTTGAAGCCTATCTTCTGAAGCGCATCGCCGACTGCGCGGGCGTCGTTGATCGCCTTGTTGAGTTGTTTGTCCGCACCAAGGTTGGTGTAGCGGTTATTGCCGACCACAAGTGCGATGCGGTCCTGCGCAAGAGCACCGGATGATGCGAGCGCCGCAGCAAGCAGCACGGCGGCAAAGGCCAAACAGGGAAAACCAATCCGGCGTAAACGAAACTGGCCCATGCGATCTGCCTCGGCAATTGAGGACATCACGATAGCGCATCAACCTGCGGCCACCCTGAAATACCATTCAAAATGCCGCGCAGCCGTGATGCCCGCAAGCCGGAAAGCGGCATCCACGCGGCAAAATGAAAGGCCCGGACAATCCTTGAGGATGTCCGGGCCCCGTTCACATCAAGCAAATCCTGAACGGAAGCGTCTCAGCCGACCGGCTTCAGGAACTTCTTCCACTTGTCGACTTCTTCCTTGACCAGCGTACCAAGCGCCTCGGGGGTGCGCTGGGCCGGCTTCGGAATGTCATTGCCGAGGTCCTTCATGCGGGCGATCACCTTCTCGTCATCGAGCGCCTTGGCGGCGGCGGAGTTGAGCTTGGCAACGATCGCAGGATTGGTGCCCTTCGGCGCGAACAGCGCGTTCCATGCCGTGGTCTGGTAACCCGGCAGGCCAGCCTCAGCCGTGGTCGGCACGTCCGGCAGCGACGGATTGCGCTCCGGCGTGGCGATCGCATAGGCCTTGATGGTGCCGGCTTTCACTTGCCCGACGACGTTGGTGATCTGGTCGCACATGTAGTCGACCTGGCCGCCGACAAGCGCGTTCATCGCCGGGCCTGTGCCCTGAAACGGCACGCCGACCGGGTTGATGCCGATAACGCCGTTGAGCAGACCGCAAGTAATGTAGGACACCGCGCCGACGCCGGCGTGAGCCTGGTTCACGCTGCTCTCGTTCTTCTTCAGATACTCGACGAATTCCTGCAACGTCTTCGGCGGGAAGTCCTTCTTGCCGAGGATGACGATGGCGGCGCCGTTGATGAGCGCGATCGGTTCGAAGTCGGTGCGCGGATCGTAGGCGAGCTTGGGATAGAGCGCCGCCGAAGCGGCATGCGTGCCCATATGACCCATGATGATGGTGTAGCCGTCGTTCGCCGCGCGCGCCGCGCGGGTACCACCCGTGGTACCGCCAGCGCCGACTACGTTTTCGATAACGATCGGTTGCCCCAGCGTCTTCGACATCTGCTCGGCGACGAGACGTGCCACCACGTCGGTCGGGCCGCCGGCCGCAAACGGCACGATCATAGTGATCGCGCGGGTTGGAAATTCCTGCGCCTGAACAACGCTCGTGCCCACAAATAGGGCTGCACCAATCGCCGCGGTTGCGGCGAGTTTTTTGAAATAGCTCATGATCTCTCCCTTGCGCGGCCGCAGGGTAGCGGCCGCCGGTTCTTCAACTTCATCATCCCGTGAACACGCAGGCCATGCGACCGAAAGCCACCGCTCACGTAATCCCGTCATCCGTGGATCAGGATTCCTCGACGAACACCTCGTCGCGCTTGCTGCGGATCGCCGGCAGGATCGCAATAATGATCAAGATCAGCGACAGCAAAAGCAGCATCGGCGAGATACAGCCCTTGGCGTAGTCCGCGAAGCCCACGGCGGCGATGTCCCCGCTCGGCAGACGCTGGCCGACCGGCTGGACGCAACGCCAGAAGTAGACGGACGCATCGCCCCGGGCGATCAGCATGGCGCGGCGGAGGTTCTCTTCCATCAGCGGCCCGAGGACCATGCCGAGCAGCAGCGGCGCCGGTTCGAAGTCATGCTTGAGCAGCCAGTAGCCGACCAGCCCGAACGCGCCTGCCATGATCACGTCCGTCGGCGCATTGTTCACCGAATAGATGCCGATGGCGCAGAACACGACGATCGAGGGGAACATCAGCCGATAAGGCACGCGGAGCAACCGCACCCAGATGCCGACCAGCGGCAGGTTGATGATGAGCAGCATCAGGTTGCCCATCCACATCGAGGCGATCATGCCCCAGACGAGTTCGGGCTGCTTCTGCATCACCTGCGGACCCGGAATGATGCCGTGGATGGTCATGGCGCCAACCATCAGCGCCATCACCGCGTTCGGCGGAATGCCGAGCGTGAGCAGCGGAATGAACGACGTCTGCGCCGCTGCGTTGTTGGCGCTTTCGGGTGCAGCCACACCCTGGATGATGCCGTGGCCAAACTTGTGCGGCGTCTTCGAGATTTTCTTCTCGAGCGTGTAGGCCGCAAACGACGCGATGACCGCGCCGCCGCCCGGCAGAATGCCGAGGATCGAGCCGAGCGCCGTGCCCCGCAGAATCGCCGGGGCAGATTCCTTGAGATCCTTGGCCGTCGGCATCAGGCCGGTGACTTTCTGCTGCACCAGATCGCGGTTGGCGCCCATTCCAGAATCGAGGTTGCGGATGATTTCGGCAAAGCCGAACAGACCCATCGCCACGGTGGCAAAGCCGAGACCGTCCGCAAGTTCGGGAATGTTGAAGGCCATGCGCGATGCGCCGGTCTCGATATCGGAGCCGACCATCGACAGCAGCAGGCCAAGCACGATCATGGCGATCGCCTTCAGCACCGAACCCTTCGCCAGAACGACGGCAAAGATCAGGCCGAGCACCATCAGCGAGAAGTATTCAGCGGGGCCGAACGCAAGCGCGAGCTTGGTCAGCGGCGCACCAAGTAGCGCGATGAGAACCGTCGCCACACAACCCGCGAAAAACGAGCCGATCGCCGCGATCGCCAGCGCCGGACCGGCACGGCCCTGCTTGGCCATCTGGTGGCCGTCGAGCGCGGTGACCACCGAACCCGCCTCACCGGGAATGTTAACAAGAATGGATGTCGTCGAGCCGCCATATTGCGCGCCGTAGTAGATGCCGGCGAGCATGATCAGCGCACCGACCGGCGGCAGACCGAACGTGATCGGCAGCAGCATTGCCACCGTCGCAATGGTTCCGATCCCCGGCAGCACGCCGACAAGCGTACCGACCAGCGCGCCGATCAGGCAGAGCATCAGGTTGACCGGCGACGCAGCGACCGAAAAACCAAGAGCGAGGTTGGAGAGAATCTCGTTCATCGACGCCTCACTGAATCAGGAAACGCGGCCAGAGCTGCATCGGCAGCCCAAGCGCATAGGGAAACAGCAGACTGCAAAACAGCGTGAGGCACGCGCCGACAATGACGGCTTCAACCCACTTCGTTTCGTCCGATCCCATCGCCGCGACCATGAAGCTCGCGAACGCCGTGACCACGAGCCCCATCGGGCGGATCATGAAAGCGAAGCAGAGAATGGCCAGCGACACGAAAAACGGACCACGCACGCCATACTTCTGAAGCGGAGGACCATTGGTGATCAGACCCGTGATGGCGATGCCGCCGCCGAGGAAAAACAGCAGCGCCGCAAAAAGTCTTGGTGCGGTTCCCGGCCCGAAGGTGAATCCGCGCATGCCTTGAAGATCGCTGGATGCCCAGTACGCGAAACCGGCAAGCGCCATCAGCGCGATTCCGCCGAAGAAATCTTGCGGCGCCCGGATGAACGATAGCGCGCCGGGTTTGCCAGGCGATGGGCCTGTTGCATCAGTCATGGATGTCCCCTCCGAAGTCGGCTGCGGTACACGTTTCTTATGTCAGCCGGAGGCAATATGCCGCCCCTATGGATATTGCCTAGCCACTTTCGCCTGAAAACGCTAGCGAAACCAAGACGACCGGTCGCACGGTTTTGTTGCGTGTGCAAAAAGAAAAATTGACGAACACGGGCGGCGGGATAGCGCGGCTGGATGGCCTGCCCAACAAAGACGCAGATGCATGAATTGCATCGAACGATTTCAAAATCGCATCGGGGAATTTTAGACGAGCCCGGCGAAACCGAGCACGCCACCGGCCGCCAACAACCAGAGCGGGTTGAGACGCGTGGCGAACGCCAGCAAAGCCGCAGCAAGGGTAATCAGCGCGGCGATCACCGTCCGGTCTGCGGTTAACGCCAGGATCAATCCACTGGCGCACATCAGGCCAATCGATAAAGGCACGAGTGCCGCTTGCAGGATCGCCGGCCATCGCGCATCGCTTGCGCGATACAAGGTACGGCTCACAAAATAGGCAACGACCGCCGACGGGCCGCACATCGCGACCGTCGCGATCGCTGCACCTGCGAGACCAGCAACGTGATACCCGATCAAGGTCACGATCAGTACGTTCGGACCAGGCGAGAGCTGCGAGATCGCGAACATGTCGGCGAATTGCGCATCGGTCATCCACTGCCGCACGTCGACTGCGACGCGATGCATTTCGGGGATCGCCGAATTGGCGCCGCCGATCGCCAGCAGTGACATCAACGCGAAGGTCCACGTCATGGTGAACAGCGTTCCGACCGGCGCGTTCATGCGGCGCCTCGCGAGCGTACGAACGCGGTGAGCGCGATGCTGACCGGGATCGAAACCAGAAGCACGATCCACAACGGCAATCGCAGCAAGCCGACCGCAACAAAGACAGCGCCGAGCAGCAGCAACGCCACCGGGTCGCGCGCCTTCAGCAGGGGCAGCAGCATCTTCGCGATGACGGCCAGGAACAGTCCGACCGCCGCGCAGGTAATGCCGGCGAGCGTGCGCTGCATCCATTCGATCTGGCCGTACGCCGCATAGATCGCCGCAAGTCCGGTGCAGATCACCATCGGCGGGCCGACCAGCCCGAGAAATGCCGCGATGCCGCCGGGAATACCGCGGAAGCGCGAACCGAACACCACGGAGAAATTGACGATGTTGGGGCCCGGCAGAAAATGGCACAGCGCGAAGGCTTCGTTGAACTGCTCCGCCGTCATCCACTTGCGCTCCTCGACGATGGCGCGCCGCGCAAACACGAGGACACCGCCAAACCCGGAGAGCGACATTTTGGCAAAGGCGAGAAACAGCTCGGCCAGGCCCGGCGGCGTTGCCGCCTGGCCTTCCCGGAATGGCGATTCTGTGAGCATGCGGAAGGATTAGGGCAGCGGTTCCGGCAATCCAACCGGTTTTGCAACGCAAAGCTCTTCTTTCTTCACCTCTCGCAGCCTATATTGGAGGAGCCGGTTCGCCGGCTATGGAAATAAATGGCCGTCGTAATAAACCATTCGGACCCGGGGGCAGCACCCGGCGCCTCCACCAAAGCCTCCCCTCCATCCAGGCGGGATTTCGGCGGGGGCGAAACAGGATCGACGAGGGCGTAAAAGGCTCGCTTTTTCTCGGTATGGTTCCGCCGTTATCGGGCTATGCAATAGTTGCAAACGACAACTATGCTCCGGTTGCTCAGGCTGCGTAACGCAGTTTGAAAGACCATCTTAAAGTCCTGACGGGTTAAGCTCCGGCAGGCGGGGTTCGGAGGCACCTGGCAACAGAAGCCTCCACTTCACCCGTATTTTGAGCCGTATCTGTATAAAGCCCGTCCGCAGCTGTCGTTTGACTGCGATAAGTTGGTGACTGCGATAAGTTGGGCATGAGCGAAGACCTGAAGGCTGACCTCGAAACCTGCCCGGGCTAGGATCGGCCAAAGCGAGTCGCGTACCGCGCGGCCCAACCCCTGATGGAAGACCGATGGCGACCGATCATATCCGCTACGATGTTCTGGCCCGCGAAGCGCTGCGCGGGGTGCTGCGGCAGGTATTGAAAGATGCCGCGGAGAACGGACTACCCGGCGAGCATCACTTCTATATTACGTTTCTGTCGAAGGCGCCCGGCGTGAAACTGTCGCCTCGCCTGCTCGCGCAGTACCCGGAAGAAATGACCGTGATCCTGCAACACCAGTTCTGGGATCTCGACGTCAACGACGAGCGTTTCGAGGTCGGCTTGTCGTTCGGCGGCGTCTCCGAGCGGCTCGTGGTCCCGTTCAGCTCGATCAAGAGTTTCTTCGAT